>CAMBRC010000010.1 GCA_945869965.1 Asaia bogorensis | reverse complement strand
TCGCGGATCTTCGAGAGCGGCAAAATGGGCAAGGATCGAACGCGAAAGGGGCTCGGCCATCGGAACCTCGCACAGTGAGGTCCTCTTTGAATCGTACTTCCGGCCGCGCCGGAATCTCCCCTACATCAGTTCAAGCGATTGCCCTGGGTACCAATATCGAGCGGCGGCGGCCTTCTCAGTGCCGGCCGACGTAGCCTATAAGATGAGGTGTCAGTATAGCGACCGATCGTCGCCGACGGGCGTCTTCACATCCCAGGAGATCGTGCCCTGACCTGCTCGTTCGAGACGCTCGGCAATGCCTCCATCCAGGTTTGCGAGGATGGACGTCCGGTGCTGATCACCGATCCCTGGCTGGTCGGCACCTGCTATTTCGGTAGCTGGGCGCTGGACCATCCGATGAGCCAGGCGCAGATCGCCACCGCCACCGCGTCAGAATACCTGTGGATTTCGCACGGCCACCCCGACCATCTGCATCACGAGTCGCTCGATCTCATGAAGCCCGGCCAGAAGGTGCTGCTACCCGACCACTATCACGACGAGATCGCGGTCTCGCTGCGCGAGCGCGGCTTTGATGTGACTATCATGCCGTACCGCAAATGGCTGCGCCTGTCGCCGGAGGTCGAGGTGTTGTGCATCGACAACATCAACCAGGATGGCGTGATTGTGATCCGCGCCGGCGGCGCGCTGCTGGTGAACATCAATGACTCGCCGATCGACGGCGAGGTCGGGTTTCTGCGCGGCCTCATTCGCGGCCATCCCAACGACAAGACCTATCTGTTCGCCCTGTGCGCTTTTGACGCCGACATGTTCAACTTTGTCGACCCCCAGGGACAGTCGATCGTCGGCGTGCCCGAGGAGCGCAAGCCGGGCGTGGTATGGTCGGTCACCCACAAGGCGGCGCAGCTGGGGGTGCGCAATTTCTGCTGCTCGTCCTCGCAGCACATCTATGTCCGGGCCGACTCGACCTGGGCGAATCCGTATCGCGTGACTTGGCCGGACATCCAGCGCTATTGGTCGCAACCCGACATCAGGCTGCTGGAGGCCTTCATCACCGTCGAGATCGCTACCTCGGCGATCACGCGCAACCATCCCAGCCAGACCTCGGACGAGAGCCAGATCACCGGGCGCTGCGGCGAAGACGACTGGCACGAGCGGCTGACCGAGGATGAGTGGCATAGCGTCGAGGCATTCTTCCGCCGCTTCGAGATGATGTGGGAGTACATGGATTTCGTGGCGGTCACCGTCGCCGGCGAGATGCGGCGCTTCGACAGGCCGGGCGGCGCCGGACCCGACCCAGCCGGCCTCAATCTGTTCGTCCCGCGCCATTCGTTGCTGGAAACGTTGCAGTGGAGCTATATTGATGACCTGTTGATCGGCAATTTTATGAAGGTCAACCTGACAAATACATCGCTATACCCACGCTTCACACCGATCGTAGCCAAATTTGGCGGAAACGCAAAGGTATTCAACAGAACACAGTATCGAGCGTTCTTGTGGAGATACTACAGAAGAAACCCGGCGGGGACCTTTGCCTACCTTTGGGCGGTCGAGTGGAACCACGTATATTTACCCTGGATACGGAAAATGTCAGAAAAAATTGGCCTGAAATCCGCTCTAAGGAAGCTCTACCGCGGCGTGATCGGCACGCCGGTCAAGTCTTAGTGTCTGTCAGGCAAGCCAAACGGTTTAAAGCTGGTGAGGAAATCCCGGTGTCGCAAATGCTCGCCGGACCTATCCGTGACGCGTTGAACTTGCGCTGCCTGCCGCATGTCGCAAACAGCGTCCACTCTCCCGCCGCGACCGGCCGCGCTCAGTTGACCGAAGTGACGGGGCACGCGCAGCCGCGGGCCCAGACCTGATGCTCCATTTGACCAAGCTCTGCGTCGGTATCAGCGACGTCACCCAATTGCGAGTGGCCCAGGCCGCCCGGTTAGCGCGCGGCGAGGCGCTACGTCATCTCACGCGCAGCTTTCCGCGCCGGGCCGCGGAGATCATCGACGGCGGCTCGCTGTACTGGGTCATTGCCGGTGCCACGGTGGTGCGACAGCGCGTGATCGACATCGAGGAAACAACCTATGCCGACGGCTCGAAATGCGCGGCCCTGATGTTCGACCACGAACTGATCGCGGTGGCGGCGCGCGTCACCAAACCATTCCAGGGTTGGCGCTACCTCGACGCAGCCGCCGCCCCCATCGACCTCGCTGAAGTGCCACCGACGCAGGGCAGCGACCAGCTGCCGCCGGCATTGCGACGCGAACTGGAGCATCTCGGACTCATCTAACTCGCCGCACGCCAGATCGGCACCATCTTGTCCGCTTGTGCGTGTCTATCGAATAGTGTAAACGATCTTAGTAAGATATGACGTTGAGTTCGTGCACTATCTAATCAACAGGTTGGCATACGGCGCGGCTTCGGCACGGAGTTCCCCCCATGTTTTCCCGTCGCAGTCTCTTTGCCGCCCTCGGCCTGGCACTTCCGCTCGTGGCAGTCACCACCGCCGAAGCCGCCACCCGCAAGCGCACACCGCGAGCCCGCCGCGCCGGCACTGCCAGCGCCTCCAAGACACCGCGCCAGCGCCGCGTCGACGCCGAGACCGCGCCATCCGCCAAGGGCTGATCCAGGCCGGCAAGGCATCAACGGTCCTGCCTTGCCGCTCGCGACGAGATGATGTTTCCCGGCTGCCGGTCCCAACGGCTGGCTCCGGCGGCTAGGTGGCGGCGGTCAAGGGATACGAGGAGGGCGAGAATGCGTGGCCTGCCCGGCGTTGCCTTGCCCGCTGTTACATGGCCCGCTGTTGCCTTGGCAATGTTGCTCGCCGCATGTCCCGCCCCCAGCCATGCGCAAAAGTCCGCGGATACGCTGCGCGTCGCCTGGCGCGATTCAGTCGCCACTCTCGACCCCTACCGCAACCAGCAGCGCAGCGGGCTGATCCTGGCACACCACCTGTTCGACGGCTTGGTGCATCGCGACCCCGAGAGTTTCATCCTCAAGCCGCTGCTCGCCACCTCGTGGCGCTATATCGACAACACCACGCTGGAATTCGAACTGCGCCGTGGCGTGACCTTCCATGACGGATCGCCATTCAGCGCCGACGATGTCATGTCCACCGTCGCCACCATCCGGTCGGACCCCGCCATCTCGGTGCCCAGCAATTACGCCTGGCTGGACGGCGCGGAAAAACTGGACAGCCACCGCGTCCGGCTGAAGCTGAAACAGGTTTTCCCGGCCGCCATCGAATACATCGCCATGGTGCTGCCGATCCTGCCGAAGGCAACGCGCGAGGCCATGGGCGCGGAGGCATTTGCTCTGGCACCGGCCGGCACCGGCCCATACCGCCTGTTGTCGCTGGAAGCCGGCTTGCGCCGGATCACCCTGGAACGCTTTGACGCCTACTACCCCGACAGCCCGAAAGGTCGCCCGCCGATCGCCCGGCTGCAGATCGACCAGCTGACCGATGCGGCCAGTGAACTCGATGCCCTGCTCGCGGGGCGCGCCGACTGGATCTGGAACTTCCTGGCCGAACACACCGAGACGCTGGCCCGTACCCCCAACATCCAGGTGATGCGCGCCGAGAGCATGCGCGTCGGCTACCTCGCCTTGGACGCCGCTGGCCGTACCGGCCGGGACAACCCGCTGACTGTCCAGAAAGTACGCCAGGCGGTTTTTCACGCCATCGACCGTCAGGCCTTCGTGCGCACCGTAATACAGGGTGGTTCGCGCGTGCCCGAGGCGCCGTGCTTCCCCACCCAGTTCGGCTGCGACGCCGCCGCCGCGGTGCGCTACGATTACAACCCCGCCCGCGCCCGTGCCCTGCTGGCCGAGGCCGGCTATCCCGACGGCTTCGATACCGAGATGGTCACCTACGCCCTACCGCAATGGGCGGCGGCGATCCAGGCCTACCTCAAGGCGGTGGGCATCTCGGCACGCATCACCCAGCTGCCGGTGGCCGCCGCGGTGCGCCAGACGCTGGATGGCGACGTGCCGCTCGGCCAATTCGCCTGGGGCAGTTTTTCGATCAATGACGTCTCCGCCTTCCTGCCCTTCCTGTTCACTGGCGGCGGCAACGACTATGCCCGCGACCCCGCGCTAGCGGCGCTGGTTACTCAAGGCGGGGCCAGCACCAACCCGAACGAACGGCGTAAGCTCTACAGCCAAGCGATCCGCCTGATCAGCGACCAAGCCTACATGCTGCCGCTCAATACCTATGTCACGACTTACGCCACGAGCCGCGGCCTCGCTTTCCGCCCGTTTCCTGATGAATTGCCGCGATTCTACCTCGCGTCCTGGCGCTGAATTCAGAAGGCAAGACCAGGGCTTTGCCCTGGACCCACCAAGGGCCAGTGGCCCTTGGATCCCATTTAATTTTAGTAAGGTCCAGGGGCTTGGCCCGTCACGCGTATGCGTGCTTTCGCACGACGCGGGTCTGGGCGGAGCCCAGCCTTACTGCGCCTGCGCGCTCGCATCGCTACGCGTCGCGCCAACGCGCTGCGCCAGGGCCGCGGCCATGAAATCGTCCAACGCGCCATCGAGCACCGCGTCCGGGTTGCCGGTTTCCACCCCGGTGCGCAGGTCCTTGACCATCTGATACGGCGCCAACACGTAGCTGCGGATCTGATGCCCCCAGCCGATCTCGGTCTTGGCATTCTCTTGCGCCGTCGAAATCGCCTCGCGCCGCTGCAACTCCGCCTCGTACATCCGCGCCCGCAGCATCTCCATTGCCGTCGCCCGGTTGCGATGCTGGCTGCGGTCAGTCTGGCACGCCACCACGATGCCACTGGGGATATGGGTGATGCGAATGGCCGATTCGGTCTTGTTCACATGCTGGCCGCCGGCGCCGGACGCGCGATAGGTGTCCACCCGCAGGTCGGACGGGTCGATATCGATGTGGATCGTGTCGTCCACCACCGGATAGACCCAGACGCTGGCAAAGCTGGTCTGCCGCCGTGCAGCGGCATCAAACGGCGAAATGCGAACCAGGCGATGCACCCCCGCCTCGGTCTTCAGCCAGCCATATGCATTGGCGCCCGTGATCTGCAAAGTGGCCGATTTGATCCCGGCCTGCTCGCCCTCGGACTGCTCCATCAACTGGATTTTGTAGCCGCGCGCCTCGGCCCAGCGCGAATACATCCGTATCAGCATCTCGGCCCAGTCCTGCGCCTCGGTACCGCCGGCGCCGGCGTTGATTTCCATGTAGCAGTCCCGCCCATCGGCCTCGCCGGACAGCAGCGATTCAATCTCCCGTCGTTTGGCTTCGCTGGCCATGGCCCGCAGTGCGGCAATGCCTTCGCTTGCCATCGCGGCGTCGCCGTCGGCCTCGGCCATCTCGATCAGCTCGCTGGTGTCGGCGACCTCTTGCTCAAGCTTTTCCACGCCGTCGATGGCGCTGGCCAGCCGATTGCGCTCACGCATCAGCACCTGTGCAGCGGCGGCGTCATTCCACAGCGTGGGGTCTTCGACCCGGTGGTTCAGTTCGTCCAGGCGGGCGCGGGCGACATCCCAGTCAAAGATGCCTCCTCAGCAGCGCGACGGACTGCTTGATCTGTTCGTTCAACGCGATGGATTCGGTCGACATGGGGTCCCTGCGATGGTTTCAGGAGCGGCGGGTCAATACAGCCCGCCCAGCGCGCTGTCGACCCCGCCGGCCTGACCGCGGCCGCCAGCGGTGGTCGCCCCGCCCTGGCCGCCACCGCCGCCGCCGCTGATCGCCGAGGACCCGCCAGGCTCCTGCCCGGGCTTGAACGCATCGGTGACCGCACCGGAGCCGGACTCCCAGGACGCCATGTTCACCCCGGCCGGCGGGATGAAGCGCAGCGCTGGCCGGTTCTGCTGGGCCGCCGTCATGAAGCTGCGGAAGATCGGTGCCGCGTTGCTGCCGCCGGTCTCGGCGTCGCCCAGGCTGGACGGGGTGTCGAAGCCAACCCAGACGATCGCCACCATGTCCGGCGTGAAACCGCCAAACCAGTTGTCCTGAAAATCCTGGCTGGTGCCGGTCTTGCCCGCCACCGCGGTCTTGATCCCCTGCCCGGCGGGGTTGCCGGTGCCGCGCTGGACCGCGCCCTGGAGCATGGTGACCAGCTGGAAGGTGCTTTGCGGGTCCACCACCTGCGGCCGCAAATCCTGCAATTCCGGCCGTCGCCCGGGGTCATTGCAGCCATCGCAGCTCTGCGCCGGCGCCCGCCAGACCACGCGCCCATCCCGGTCCTGCACCGAGTCGATCAGGCTCGGCACCACCTGACGCCCACCAGCCACGAAGCTGGCATAGGCGCCGGCCTGCCGCAGCACCGTCGTCTCCACCGCCCCCAACGCCGCCGGCAGCACCCGCGGCATGTCGTCCACCACCCCCAGCCCGATCGCCAACTGCGCCACCCGCTCCATCCCCACCTTGTCGGCCGCCCGCACGGTGACCAGATTCAATGACTTCTCCAGCGCCACCCTGAGCGACACCGGCCCGCTGAAACTTTGCCCATAATTGCTCGGCCGCCACTTCCCGGCCGCCCCGTTATCCACCACGAACGGAGCATCCAGAAAACGCTGCGAAGGCGAAATCCCCGCCTGCATCGCCGCCAGATAGACATAGGGCTTGAAGCTGGACCCAGGCTGGCGCAGCGCCTGGCTGGCGCGATTGAACTGGCTGGTCTCGAAGCTCCACCCACCAGACATCGCCAGCACCCGGCCGGTCGCGGGGTCCAGTGCCACCAGCGCACCCTGCACCAGCGGCACCTGGCGCAGCGCGATGCGCTCCGGACGGGCAGGCGTGCGCCCCTGGGCGGGGACAGCCGCCAACGGCTCGGCCATCACCACGTCGCCAGGCTTGAGGATCTCGGCAAAGCGCCGCGGCACCGGGCCAAGCTTGTCGTTGACCAACGGCCGCGCCCAAACGGTGTCGGCCAACGCCATCGTCAGAATGCGCGGCTGCGCGGCAGCGCCCGGCGCTCGCTCAAGAAAGCCCAGCCGCGCCTCGCCATCGCTGGCCTCCAGCACCACCGACAACCGCCACTCGGCCAACATACCAGCCGGCCGCGCCACGTTCGCCAAGGCCGGCTGCCAGCCAGCCGGCGGGTTGGCACCCCCGAGGTTGCTCCCTTGCCGCGGCGCCAACCCCAGATGCGCCACCGCCCCGCGCCACCCGCCGCGGCGCTGGTCATAGCGCAACAACCCCTCGCGCAACGCCCGGTCGGCGGCGACCTGCAACACGGGGTCCACACTGGTACGCACGGTAAAGCCGCCCTGCGTCACCTGGTCCGCACCGAAGCGCTCCACCAACTGGCGGCGCACATCCTCGGCGAAATACTCCGCCGCCGCCGTCTCCGGCCGGCGGAACGGCGACACGGCAATCGGCTGCCCCTTCGCCTCGGCCGCCTGCGCCGCGGTGATCGCCCGGTCCTCGGCCATCCGGTCCAGCACCCAGTCGCGCCGCGCCCGCCCGGCCTCGGGAAACCGGAAGGGATTGTAGTTGTTCGGCGCCTTCGGCAGCGCCGCGATGAACGCGGCGTCCGCCAGGGTCAACTCATCGAGCGCCTTGTTGAAATACGACTGCCCCGCCGCAGCCACGCCATAGGCCTGCAACCCCAGGTAGATCTCGTTGAGATACAACTCCAGGATGCGTTCCTTGCTCAACGACTGCTCGATGCGGAACGCCAGCAACGCCTCGCGCACCTTGCGCCGGATCGACACCTCGTTGCTCAGCAGCATGTTCTTGGCCACCTGCTGGGTGATCGTCGAGGCGCCGATCGGCCGCCGGCCAGAGCCGTACTGCATGATATCGAACACCGCCGCCCGGGCGATGGCGATCGGGTCCACCCCCTTGTGGTCGTAGAAATTCTGGTCCTCGGCCGAGATGAACGCCCGCTTCACCAACTCCGGCACCGCGGCATACGGCACAAAAATCCGCCGCTCGGTCGCCAACTCGGCCAACAGCCGGGAATCGCCGGCATAGACCCGGCTCATCATCGGCGGCTGATAATGCGTCAGCGTCTCATGGTCCGGCAGGTCCTCGCCATAATGCTGCACAACCGCAAAGCCCGCCGCCACGGTGACCACGCCGCCGACAATCGCCAGGCTCATCAACCACGCGAACAGCCGGGCAATCGGCCCGCGCTTGCGCCGCGGCTTGACCACCCGTCGCTGCCGCGGCTCCGCAGCAGGTGGTTCAGGCGGCGGCGGACTGGCGGCGGCCACGATCGCGGCATTGCGCGCAAGCTGCGCCGCCGTGGTTGCGCGCGGTGACAAACGCTCGCCGGCGGTCAGCGGTGTGGGGCCTTGCGGGTCGCTCATGCGCGGCTTCTATCGCGAAAATCGTCGCGCGGACAGGTCATGCTACCCCGCACATGTGGCACGGCACGCACCTCAACCGGCGTAGCGCTCGCCGCCCGCGGCAAAATACGCGTCAACGGCGCGCAGCATCGCCGTGGCCAGCAACGCCCGGTGTGCCGGCCGCCGCAGCGCTGCCTCATCCGCCTTGTTGGACATGAAGCCGAGTTCCACCAGCACGCTGGGAATATCGGCCGCCTTCAGCACCATGAAACTGGCATGCCGCGCCGGGTTCGGCAGCAACGGCACCTCGCGCGCCAACGAATGCACCACCGAGCGCGCCATCCGCGTCGAACCCACGCGGGTTTCCTGGCGCACCAGGCTCACCAGGATGCGTGCCACCTCGGGCGGCGTGCCCTGGAAATTCGGCGTGCCAAAGCGGTCCGCAGCGTTCTCCCGCTGCGCCAGCGCCGCCGTCTGCCGGTCCGACGCGGTTTCGTTCAGCGTGTAGACGCTGGCGCCGCGCACCCCGGTATCGGCCAGCGCATCAGCATGGATCGACACGAACAGCGCCGCCCCGCGCCGCCGCGCCGCTGCCACCCGCTCCTCCAGCGCCACAAACACATCGCGCCCGCGCGTCAGCTCAACCCGATAGCGTCGGGTTGCCAGCAACTGCCGCCGCAACTCCTGCGCCGCGGCCAGCGCCACGTGCTTCTCATAGGTGCCGGAGAAGCCGATCGCTCCGGGATCCCGCCCGCCATGTCCGGGATCCAGCATCACCAACGGCAGTGCAGCACCGGCAACTGGCGGTGCCGCAAGGGCAGGGCGCTGCGGCAGCAGGATGGTCAGCGACAGGCTGGACAGGAAGCCTCGACGAGAGGTCACGGGAGATACCTTGGTGCGAGCCGAACGATCGGCAGGCCGTGAATGGTGAGGATCAACGACAAATCCTCCCACATCGCTTTGGAAAAGTCACCTTAATAATTGATTTGTCCCACTTCTCCGATATTCCACCGGGCACCAACACAGGTGCAGCTTGCAGTTGCGCAGCGTTTGCGTCATGGTACCGCCGCTTCGGTGGTGCGCCGGGGCCGGCTGATGGCATGCCGGCGCCGCGCTTTACCGGCGGACAAGACGACGTTCCAAGCAGTGATGGGTTGCAGCCTGGCCGCGTATGACGGCCAAGCGAACCCGGCGGGTGGCGCCAGCTATTCGCATCGGAACGGCGCTCGCCGGGACAGCGCCCACCAGGCCGCGCCGCGTGACGTTTCGCGCGCCTTGTCCGTGCCAGACTTCGCTCCAAGGCTTCAAAGCGGGGCAAGGCGGCAGACACGGGTGCCGGGGATTCGCCCCGGCACGGCGGTTAGCAAAGGATTCCACCGGGGCGGCGCCTTCAACAAGGCTCCGACCCGCAGCAACTAGGGTATGATGACCGTGGCGATAGCGCTTCCCCCGCCGACCGAACGGACCGCTCCCGCGGCCGTAGCGGCGCGTGCGCGGGGCAATGCGGCCTGCCCGCTGCGGTCGCTCGACATCATCGTTCCCCTGGCTTTCCTGCGGTCGGACTCGCCGCCTCTCCATGCAAGCCTATTTTTCCGCCCCCGCCGCGCCGATGCGCGCGGGCCGGCGGTGCACCGGAGTGCGCGACTAGATGACCAAACGCATGCTGATCGATGCCACACACGCGGAAGAAACCCGCGTGGTGGTGCTGGACGGTAATCGGCTCGAAGATTTCGATGTCGAGGCTGCCACCAAAAAGCAGCTGAAGGGCAATATCTACCTGGCCAAGGTCGTCCGGGTGGAGCCGTCGCTCCAGGCGGCCTTCGTCGAATACGGCGGCGGCCGTCACGGCTTCCTGGCCTTCGGCGAAATCCATCCCGATTACTACCAGATCCCCGTCGCCGACCGCCAGCGCCTGCTGAAAATGCAGGCTGAAGAAGCCGCCGCCGAGGCAGCCGCCGAAGACGAGGCCGACTCCGCCCCGCCGCCCGCGGCTACCTCCGCCCCGGCGCAGGCCAAGCCAACCCGTGGCCGCCGCGGCCGCTCCGCCCCGCGCGAAGCGGCGCTGGAAGCACCGGCCGCCGCCACCGCCTATGGCGAGATCGAATTCGGCGCCGTCGGCTATGGCGAAGTCCGTCTTGACGGCAGCGACGCGCCGCTGATCGAGGGTGTGGCCGAGCCGATCGAGCCCGAGCAGATTGGGGCCGAGCCGGCCCAAGTCCAACCGGGCGAGTCCGACGCCATCGAGGCCGAATCTGCCGACCCCACGGACACCGAAAACAGCTCCCAGCTCGATGTCGTCGAGGAAGACGAAGCCCCGCCCGAGGAAATGGGCGGCGACAGCGACGTCTTCGAGGGCAACGGCGCCGAGGAAGCCGCCGCCCGCCGCACCTCGCGCTTCCTGCGCAACTACCGCATCCAGGAAGTGATCCGCCGCCGCCAGATCATGCTGATCCAGGTCGTCAAGGAGGAGCGCGGCTCCAAGGGGGCCGCCCTGACCACCTACATCTCGCTCGCCGGCCGCTTCTGCGTGCTGATGCCGAACTCGCCGCGCGGCGGCGGCATCTCCCGCAAGATCACCTCGGCCGCCGATCGCCGCCGCCTCAAGGAAATCACCGCCGAGCTGGAAGTGCCGCAGGGCATGGGCCTGATCGTGCGCACCGCCGGCGCCAACCGTCCGAAGCCCGAAATCCGCCGCGACGCCGAATACCTGATGCGCCTGTGGGACGACATCCGCGAACTGACGCTGAAATCGATGGCTCCCGCCCTGATCTACGAGGAAGCCAGCCTGATCAAGCGCGCCATCCGCGACGGCTACTCGCGCGACATCGACGAAGTGGTCGTCGACGGCGAACAGGGCTGGCGTGCCGCGCGCGACTTCATGCGCATGCTGATGCCCAGCCACGCCAAGAAAGTACAGCTCTGGCGGCCCGAAAGCGGCCCCGGCGGGGCCGGGCAGCCGCTCTTCGCCAAGCACGGCGTGGAAGACCAGCTCGACTCCATGCTGGTCCCCACCGTCCAGCTCAAATCCGGCGGCTACCTGGTGATCAACCAGGCCGAAGCGCTGGTCGCCATCGACGTCAACTCGGGCCGCTCCACCCGCGAGCGCGGCATCGAGGAAACCGCCCTGCGCACCAACCTGGAGGCCGCCGAGGAAGCCGCCCGCCAGCTTCGGCTGCGCGACCTCGCCGGCCTCATCGTCATCGACTTCATCGATATGGAGTCCAAGCGCAACAACGCCATGGTCGAGCGCCGGCTGAAGGAGGCGCTGAAGAACGACCGCGCCCGTATTCAGATCGGGCAGATCAGCCATTTCGGCTTGCTGGAAATGAGCCGCCAGCGCCTGCGCCCGAGCCTCACTGAAACCAGCTTCATCACCTGCCCGCACTGCTCCGGGCTCGGCTTGGTGCGCAACGTCGAAAGCTCGGCGATCCACGTCCTGCGCGAGATCGAGGAGGAAGGGGCCAAGGCCCGCGCCGGCCACATCATGGTCCACGTCGCCAACGCCGTGGCGATGTTCCTGCTCAACAACAAGCGCGAACGCCTGGCCGAGATCGAGGCGCGCTACGCCATGCGGGTGCATTTCAGCGGCGACGATACGCTGGTCGCCCCCGCCGTGCGCATCGATCGGCTGCGCCCGCCCCTGAGTTCCGAGGAGCGCGCATCGATGCTGCCGATGCCGGTTGCTCCAGTCCCGCCACCGGCCTTCGAAACAGACGAGGATGACGACGACGCTGAGGAAATGCCGGATATCGCCTTCGAGCCCCCCGCCGCGGTGTCGCGCGTCGCCCCACCGGTGCTGTACGATGAGGACACCCAGGGCACGGTGCTTGCTGCCACCGAAGCGGAAGATGCCTCCGCCCCGCCAGCCGCCGAAGAACCATCAGCTGAACTGCCGTCCGTTGACATGCCGGCCGCTGAAGCCCTGGCCGCTGAAGCCCTGGCCGGCGAAGCCAGCGGCGCGGATGAGGCCGAACGCCGCCGCCGCCGCCGCCGCCGCCGCCGTGGCGGCCGCCGCGAGGATGGCGAAGACGGCGCGGCCACGGCATCCGCCGATGGCGAGAATGCCGAAGACGCGGTTCCGATGCTCGAACCGGTTGCCGCTACAGCCCCGGATGATATGGCGGGGCCCGAGACTGTAGCTGAGCCTGTCGTGGCGATCGTCGACCCGGCGGCACAAGAGCAGCCAACGCTTGATCCCGAGGAACTGGACGAGAACGGCCTGCCAAAAGCCCGCCGGCGTGGTCGCCGCGGTGGCCGCCGCCGGCGTCGTGACGAGGAACCCGGCGCTGAAGGCGGCGAGCCCGCGTCCGAGCCCGGCGCCGAACCGGCCGCGGAAACCGTGACGTCCCCACTCCCGATGGCACCCCCACCCACTCCCCCGCCAACCCCGTCGCGCGCCGCCGTGGCCGCTCCCCCGCCGCCACGCGCGCCGGTCTACACCGGGCCAACCCCGGCCGACCCGTTCGGCGGTGCGCCGTTCGACATCTTCGACATCCTCGAACGGGCGGAGCTGGCGGAACAGGAAAAGGCGAGCCGCGCCGCCGCGGCACTGGAAATTCCACCAGTGCCGGCCGGGGCCACCGCCCCGTCGTACATCGTGGCCGAACCAACGCCCCCGCCGGTCATCGCACCCGTACGGGAGCAACCCGCCGAACCCGCCAAGGCGGCACCGGCAGCTATACCGGTTGTCGCCGAACTCGCCACCGCCGCCAGTGGTGAGCCGCTGGTCGGGCCCACGATCAAGCCGATCGTGCTTGGCGCCGATCCCCTGCCGGCAGCCGCGCCCAGGCGCGGCTGGTGGAAGCGCTGAACCTACCGCGGCCTCGGCGCAGGTTTCTGCACCAAGGCCGCGGATTTGGCTTGTATCGGCACGCAACGACAAGGCAGGCTGTCCTCCTCTTCAACCAACTGAAAGGAGGTGATCCAGTGTCTCATTGCTCATGGCGCCGTTCGTCTGGCGTGGCCTGGATCTCTGTCCCCGCTATCGTGGCAGAGTCGGCCTAGGGTCCGTCAGCAAACGCTGTCAGACAATGGAAGGCCCCGGGGCAACCCGGGGCCTTCGCTTTTTGCCGCGTCCAAAGCCAGCAAGGCTGGGCTCCGCCCAGACCCGCCAGAGGCCAAGCCCTTGGACCTTATACATTAAGGGTCCGGGGGGCTTGGCCCTTTGGCCGGTCTGGGCGGAGCCCAGCCTTGCTTGCCTCAAAAAAAGGGCGGCCCATGCTGGACCGCCCCTTTCTCAATTCAAGGCATAGCTAACCGTCAGGCGGCGCGGCGCGGCGCCAGGGCAGTCGGCAAGCTGGCAATGGCCCGGTCAACCAATCCGCCACCGGCCTCGGCGGTCAAGGTTTCGCGGATCACCTTCTCGGCAGCGCTGGCGGCAACCTCGGCGGCAATAATGCGAACTTCGTCAACCGCCTGCTTCTCGGCCGTGGCAATGCGCTCCACCGCCATCCGTTCGCGTCGGGCCGCAGAGGCCTCGGCATCCGCGGCTGCAGCCGTGGCAAGCTGAGCCGCCTGGATCCGTGCACTTTCCATCAACGCCTTGGCATCGGCGAGCGCTTGCTCACGCCGCGTCTTGGCATCGGCCAGCAACGCCTCGGCCTCGCTGCGCAGCTTCTGCGCCTCGGCCAATTCGGCGCGAACCTGCTCCGCCCGCTTGTCGAGAATGCCGGTCAGCGCCGCCCAGACCTTCGATCCGAACAGGATGAAGAAAATGAAGAACGCCGCGGCAACCCAGGTCTTGGGGTCGTCCCAGAAACCGTATTCGTGGCCCATCGCGCTTCTCCTCAGGCCCGGCGGGCGGCAAGCGCCGCATCGACAGCCTGCTCAACCGAACCGGCCGACGGGGCAATGCCAACCAGGCGGGTAACAACGGCCGCAGCAGTGTCGGTGGCTACGCTGCGCAACGCACCCACCGCCGCGGCACGCGCGGCATTGATGCGTCCCTCGGCGTCGGCCAATTGCTTCTCAAGCCGAGCATTCAGCGTCGCTGCCTGGGCTGCGGCGGCTTCACTGGCTGCGGCAACCGCGCCGGCGATCTCCGCCTGCGCGGTGACCTGAGCCTGCCGGGTCGCGGCGGTCAACTCGACCACAGCGGCATCAGCGGAAGCCTTGGCGCTCTTCGCCGCCTCCAGGTCGCCCTGAATACGATTGGCACGCTGCTCAAGCACCGCCCCCACCTGCGGCAGCGCCCACCGGGACAGCAGCAAGTAAAGCACGACAAAGATAATCGCCAGCCAAACCACCTGTGCGATGGTCAGCGGATTGGCGAAATCCAGCTGCGGCATGCCACCCTTCTTCTCGGCCGCCTGGGCTGCCGAAAACAGGCTCATACCAGCCAGCAGCCCAACCGAAGCGGCGCCCCGGATAGCTGGGAAACTCGGGCGGAACATGTCCGCGCCCCTCGCGATCAGGTGAAGAGGATGAGGAACGCGATCAGCAGCGCGAACAGCGCCACGGCTTCCGTCAGCGCGAAGCCGAGAATGCCCAGGCCGAAAACCTGGTCACGGGCCGACGGATTGCGCGCCACGCTGGTCACCAGCGCGGAGAAGATGTTGCCAATGCCGATGCCAACGCCCGCAAGCGCGATCACGGCAATACCGGCACCAAGTGCCTTAGCAGCAGCGACTTCCATGGGATCAGTCCTTTCAGGATAGCAAGATGAGGTTCAAGCGAACACGGCTCAGTGCAGATGCACAGCGTCGTGCCTTAGTGCAGATGCACGGCATCGTGCAGGTAGATGCAGGTAAGAATAGCGAACACATACGCCTGCAGGAACGCGACCAGGAACTCAAAGCCGATCAGCGCCACATTCAGCGCCAACGGCGCCGCTGCGGCCACAAACCCAATCGTGCCCGCCCCGGCCAGCATCACCACGAAGGTGGCGAAAACCTTCAACATCACGTGCCCGGCCACCATGTTGGCGAACAGACGGATCGACAGGCTGACCGGGCGCGACAGATACGAGATCACCTCAACCGGGATGATCAACGGCGCCAACAGCTTCGGCGCCCCATCCGGAAAGAAGTAGCTGAAGAAATGCATCCCGTGGATCCGCAACGCCACCACCGTCACCAGCACAATCACGGTCGCGGCAAGCGCGAAGGTCACCGCGATGTGGCTGGTATAGGTGAACGCATACGGCATCATGCCAAGCAGGTTGCCCATCAGCACAAAGAAGAAAAGCGTGAACACGAACGGGAAAAAAGCGCGCCCCTCCGGCCCGATCTGGTCGGTGCACATCTTCAGGATGCCCTCGTAGGACAGCTCGGCCAGCGCCTGCAGCCGCCCCGGCACAATCGCGCGCGGCCGCGCCCCGAAATACAGAAGCCCCAGCGTCAGCATCCCGGCAACAACCATCATCAGGTTTGCCTGGGTGAAATTCACGGAGTGGCCCAGGGCCCCCAGCGCAGGGGTCAGGGTGAACTGCCCGAGTGCGTCGATCGCTTGTCCTTCGGCGGCCACCGTCACGTCCTTTGCGCCAAGTCGCCGCACCACATGCGGCCAGGAACCCATATTAAACGCACGCTCAGCCCCCGCCACCCTCCGGCGGTTCCCGAAGACGAGGCGATCGCGGCGGCGCAACCAGCCGCCACACATTGGCCACCCCGGCCCCGCCCCCCAAAACGACGAACAACATCAGCAGAAACGGCTTCGTTCCAAGCCATCTGTCGAGATACCAGCCAATGGCAACCGCCACCGCCAATGCCGACACCAGCTCGACCCCAACCCGCAGACCCATCCCCAGGGCATTGCCCTGAACTGGCGACAATCCGCGACCAGAGTCTCCCCCAGCCCCTTCAAGCCCCTGCCTGCGCCGGGCAGCGCCCAATCGATCCTCGAACGAACCATCAGGCTTGTCGCCTGACGTGCCGCGCGGCCGATCGCCACCGTCCCGTTCTCTGCTCATACGTCCCTCACCCGGCAAGTTTGCGTGCCGAGAGGCGAGGGCTTGCTACAGTCGGGGCAGGGTAGTGTCAAGAACGGTTGAACAGGGTTTAACCCCGGCGCAAGCTCGAATTGTCGATTTCCCGGAGAACACCCCCGATGAGCCGCATCCTGCACCGCAGCCAGTTCGCAACCCCGCCGATCGCCGTCTCCGGCAAGGGGATGTACCTGGTTGGCGCCGACGGCCGCCAAATCATCGACGGCTCGGGCGGCGCCGCCGTCGCCTGCCTCGGCCACGGTGACGCTCGCGTCAACGAAGCCATCAAGGCGCAACTGGACCAGGTCGCCTACGTCCACACCGCCCTCTTCACCAACCAGGCCGCCGAAGACCTCGCCGACATGATCCTCGACGGCTCCCCCGGCGGCCTCACCCACGCCTATATCTGCTCCTCCGGCTCCGAAGGTGCCGAGGCCGCTATCAAAATGGCCCGCCAATACTTCCTCGAAATCGGCCAGCCCCAACGCACCCACTACATCGCCCGCCGCGGCAGCTACCACGGCAACACCCTCGGCGCGCTGTCCGCCGGCGGCAACATGATGCGCCGCGCCCCCTACGCCCCCCTCCTGTCGCAAAACTTCCACCACGTCAGCCCCGCCTTCGCCTACCGCTTCCAGGCCGAAACCGAGACCGAATCGCAATACGTCCAGCGCCTGGCCGACGAACTCGAAGCCGAATTCCAGCGACTCGGCCCGCAAAACGTCATCGCCTTCATGGCCGAGCCCGTCGTCGGCGCCACCACTGGCTGCGTCGCCGCTCCTCCCGGCTACTTCAAAAAAGTCCGCGAAATCTGCGACCGCCACGGCGCCCTGCTCATCCTGGACGAAGTGATGTGCGGCATGGGCCGCACCGGCACGATGCACGCCTGGGAACAGGAAGGCATCACCCCGGACATCCAGATCATCGCCAAAGGCCTCGGCGGCGGCTACCAGCCGATCGGCGGCATCCTCATCGGCGGCCGCGTCGTCGACGCCCTGCGCGCCGGCTCCGGCGCCTTCATGCACGGCCACACCTACCAGGCCCACCCCGTCGCCTGCGCCGCCGCCCTCGCCGTGCAAAAAGTCATCCGCGACGACAACCTCATCGAAAACGTCCGCACCCAGGGCGAGCGCCTCTCGATGCTCCTCACCGAGCGCCTCGGCAACCACCGCCATGTCGGCGACATCCGCGGCCGCGGCCTGTTCTGGGCCATCGAACTGGTCCAGGACCGCGCCAGCAAGCAAGTCTTCGACCCCGCCCTCAAAATCAACGAACGAATCAAACAACAAGCCTTCGATCGCGGCCTGGCGATCTACCCAATGTCCGGCACCATCGACGGCAAAAATGGCGACCACGTCATCGTCGCCCCCCCCTACATCGCTCAAGCAACCGACATCGACGCCATCGTCGCCCGGCTCGGCGACGCAGTCGACGCCGCGGTGGCATCGGTCTGAAGAAGCAAGGCCAGGGCTTTGCCCTGGACCCACCAAAGGCCGAGGGCCTTTGGAAACCCATCCATTTTCAAAGGAATAAGGTCCAGGGGCTTGGCCCCTGGCGGGTCTGGGCAGAGCCCAGTCTGCTCTATCCTAGCGCAAATGGGACAAAGCCCCAGCCGTTCTATTCCTTGATCCCTGCCAGCCTCAGCCCGCGCACATAGTGCTCCCGATCCTCGGCCCGCTCGAACGGGCTGGCAGCGATAAACCGGGCGATGCTGAATTCCGGCTCGATCTCAAGTAGCCGGGCGCGCACCGAATCCGCTTCCGACTTGGCGCCGAGATGGCCGAGGGCGGCCAAATACGGCTTGCACGCGGCCGAGAAGGCCGGGTTCATCTGGCTGACTTCGCGTCCAATCTCCACCGCATGCTCATGCGCCCGCTTCAGCAACGCGATGATGATGCGGGCGGTGTCGTAGAAATATGCCTGAGGATCAAACGGCGAGAGCTGCTTGTAGCGCGCCACCCGCCGTTCGGCTTCCTGCAGGTCGCCAAGATAGGCGAAGGCCACGCCGGACAGATTCCATGCCATCGCCAGGTTCGGGTTCAGCATCAGCGCCCGCTCATGCAGCGCGATCGCCTCGCGCAACCGATGGTGCAGGAACGCGCGAACATGGCCGGCGATGGTCAGCGCCTTGGCGTCCTGGGGGTCCAGCGTGATGGCGCGCTCGGCAAGCCGCCCGGCCTCCGCCATCACTTCACCTGGCATATCGGACCAGCCTTGCCCGACTAGGAACATCTGCCAATAGGCAAACCAGGCATGCGCCGCGGCGTAATCCGGCTCCACCTCGATGGCACGGCGCAGCAACTCGCCGGCTTCCATGAACAGCGGCTTGTCCAGCCGGCTGATCAGCGGCATGGCGCGCAGCACCAGGTCATAAGCGCCGGCATCGTGCGACGGCCGCGCCGTCACGCGCTGGGACTCGATCAGCAGGATCTCGGGGTCGATCTGCGCCACCACCTCGGCGGCCACATCGTCCTGCAGGCTCAACAGGTCGTTGGCGGCGCGGTCGAAGCGCTGCGACCAGACCATCTGGTTGCCCGCGCGCAGGTCCAGCAGGCGCAGGTTGATCCGCAACCGCTCACCCACGCGCTGGATCGTGCCGTCCAACAGGAAGTGGATGTCAAAAGCGCGCCGGATCTGCATTTCATCGCGCGTCTGGGTGGCATAACGCGCCAGCGAGCTGGACGAGACCAGGAAGATCCAACGAAATCGCGCCAGCGCCGAGGTGATCTCATCCGCCAGGCCAGTCGACAGATGCGCCTCGGCCTCAGTCGTGCCAATCATCTGCAGCGGCAGGACGCCAACACGGGCACCGCCGCGGGTGGATGAGCGGGTATCGCCCCCGCGGTCAGCGCGATCGCCGCTGCGCGCATCGCGCGATTCGCCACGCGGTTCGCGGTTGTCGATGCGCGCATCGAAGCGCGGCTCGCGTTGCATCGGGCGCGGTTCCGGCCGCGATGGCGGTGTTGGGGTCGACAGCGGCGCGCGCACCGGGGTCGGGCTCGAGGCGCGGATCTCGGCCAGCAGCCGCTGGGTCTCGTCGGACGGCTGGGCGTCCAGCATGTCCGCCAGCACCGAGCGGCAGCGCTCATAGGCCTGGATCGCCATGCCGCGCTCGCCCCGCCCGGCATAGGCCCGCATCAAAGCGCGCCAGGCGCCTTCATGGGTGCGGTCGATGGCGAGCAATTGCTGAGCAGCGGGGATCACGGTTTCCGGGTCGTCCTTTTCGCGCAGCAATGTCTCGGCCAGGTTGCGCGCCCGGTCGCGCAGCCGCTCGCGCTCGCCGGCCAGCCACTGGTCAAAGCTGGGATCGACCCCGTCGAGGTCCTCCAGCAATTCGCCGTCCAGCAGCGACAGCGCCTGCGGCTTGCTGACGGAGGCGCGCAGCACCTCCTCCACGTCAACCCAAACAGTCCCCGGCCGCAGCGTCAGATGGTCGCGCTGCACCGACATGATCTGGTTGCCGACGGGGTTCAGCGCCTCCAGCAGGCGATGAATTTCCTGGCGCAAAGACGCCCGCGCCTGCTCCTCCGGCCGCCGGCTCCACAGCAGCTCGGCGAGCTTGCTGCGCAGCACCGGCCGCGGCGAGGAGAGCGCCAGGATGGCCAACAACGCGCGCGTCTTGCGCCCGGTCGGCAGGATATTCTCGCTTGTCAGGGTCCAGGCTTCCATCTGGCCAATCAGGCGCAGGCGGACCAGGACCGGATCGGCGGAGGAATTCAGGCTCGCAGACGTGGCACGCTCCTGCTCAAAGCATCGTCATGGCGAGCATCAATGGTGCTGTTGTCACGTTGTGACAAGAGAAAAATTCACGCTCTTGCCATGCGCGCACGCCCGCACATCCCGCAGCCCCGTCAGATCGCCGCTTCGCGCAGCATCTGCGCCGCATCGCCGCGCCAGGGACCATGATACCGCTCCAGCCAGCGCTCGGCCTGGGTCGGAGCGCCGGCGGCGATCGCCTCCAGCGGCGCCAGGTGGATAGTCTCGTCGCGGCCAAGCCCGTCGCGCCGCGCCCGCGCCCGCAGCCCGTCGCGCGAAATCGCCAGCGCCTCGCGCATCAGGTCGCGCACCGTCCCCGTCTGCCACGGCGTGGCCAGCGCCGTGCGCGGCACCAGCGGACGCAGGGCAGCGAACTCGGTCCAAGGCCGGCCGGCCACCAGGGCGGTGGCGGCGGCCAGGGCGGCCGGGTCATAGAACAGGCCGACCCAGAAGGCGGATTGGGCGATCATCATCTCGGCGGTGCCGGCATCGGCGCCGCGCATCTCGATGTAGCGCTTGAGGCGGGCATCGGTGAAGGCGGTGGTCATGTGGTCGGCGAAGTCGCCCACCGTGGCTTCGCCGGCCTCGTTCGATCCCAGCTTGCCGTTCATGAAGTCGCGGAAGGAGCGGCCGGCGAGGTCGACATAGCCGCCGTTGCGATAGGCGAAATACATCGGCACGGTGTCGACGAGCCAATTCGCGTAGCGCTCAAAGCCAAAGCCGTCCTCGAACACCACACCGGGGATGCCGCTGCGGGCATTGTCGGTGTCGGTCCAGACATGGCTGCGATAGGACAGGAAGCCGCTGGGCTTGCCCTCGACGAAGGGCGAATTGGCGAACATGGCCGAGGCCAAAGGCTGGAGCGCGAGCCCGATGCGCAGCTTGGCCACCATGTCGGCCTCGCTCTCGTAGTCCAGGTTGACCTGCACGGTACAGGTGCGGGTCATCATGTCGAGGCCACGAGTGCCCACCTTGGGCATATACGCCTTCATGATCGCGTAGCGGCCCTTGGGCATCCACGGCATGTCTTCGCGGCGGTTCAGCGGGTGGAAGCCCAGGGGGGCGAAGCCGATGCCGAGGCGGTCGGCGATCGGGCGCACCTCGGCGTAATGCGCCTCCAACTCGGCACGGGCCTCGTGCAGGTCGGCGGTCAGCCCGCCGGACAATTCCAGCTGTCCGGCCGGCTCCAGCGAAATGGCGGCGTACGTGTTGCTCGACAAGCCAATCGGATTTCCGCGATCCAGGATCGGCTTCCAAATCTCGGGCGCGCCAGCGGCGATACCCTCCAGCACCGCGCGGATGCCGTTATTCTCGTATTCCGGGGAGGTCAGGTCGTTGTGGCGAAAGCCGAACTTCTCATGCTCGGTGCCGATGGCAAAGCGGTCACGCGGCTTGCAGCCAACGGCGATGTGCTCGGCCAACTGGCGCACCGAAGTGATCGGCGTCGCATCGGCGTCTCCGGGATTCGACATAGGTATTCCGTTCGTTCTGGCGCTTCCGTCAGCCGCCGGTGGACCGGCGCTTCAGTCCATCGCTACATAGCCTCGCCGCGACGGCTGCAACAGGGCCAGCCCGACGATCACAGCCGTTTCAGCCCGCAGCACAAGCGGCCCCAGCGTAACCCGCGTCACGAAAGGCTGCCGCCGCAACAACTCCGCTTCACTCGCCGCAAACCCGCCCTCCGGCCCCACGAGCAATGCCACCGGCGAGTCGGCAGCCTGCGGCGGCGGCGCATCCGCCCGTTCCAGCGCCACCACCAAACGCCGCCCGGCCGGCCATGCCGCCAGCAAATCGTTCATTCGTTGCGGGTCTGCCATGCGCGGCACGGTGAGGCGTTCGCACTGTTCCGCCGCCTCGGTGGCAATGGCGCGCAACCGGTCGAGGTTGAGCCGCGCGGTATTGGTGCGCTCGGTGAACACCGGCAGGATCGCCGAAACGCCGAGCTCGGTCGCCTTCTCCACCACGAGATCGGTCGCATCGCGCTTCAGCGGCGCAAACACCAACCACAGATCGGGCTCCGGCATCTGCGGGCGGATTTGCCGCTGCACCGCGAAACCGGCCCGGTCGCGGCGGATCGCGGCAATACTGGCCAACCACTCGCCATCGCGCCCGTTGAACAGCCGCACCCCCGCCCCCGCCGCCTGGCGCATGACGGTGCCCAGGTAGTGCGCCTGGGCCGGCGTGGCCGCGATCTCGACACCCTCGGCAAGCGCGTCGGGCACAAAGAGCCGGGGGGTGGTGTGGGTGGATTGCATCTTCGTTCACAGGGAAAGCAGAAAAGCCGAGGGGCAGGAAGGGTCTTCTTTTTGTGAACAAAAAGAAGCAAAAAAACTTCATCCATTGGTGCCGTCCCTTCCCCCATGCGCACGCCGGTCGCCTTGCCTGGGCAGAATCGGATAAAGTTTTTTTGCTTCTTTTTGTTCACAAAAAGAAGATTCTTCCTGCCGCTTGCCTTCCTCCCCCGTCAGCATCGGACCCCCAGCATCCATGGCGCACACCGACATCGTCCGCACCGGCTGGGTAGCCCGGCTGCCCGCTGCCTGGGTGCCGTATGCGGAGCTGGCGCGCGCCGACCGGCCGATCGGCTTCTGGCTGCTGTTCCTGCCGGGCCTATGGTCGATCGCGCTCGCAGCCCCCGACCTGGCAACCGGCACACGGCTGATCGCGCTATTCCTGCTCGGCAGCGTGGCGATGCGCGCGGCCGGCTGCGTGGTCAACGACATGTGGGACCGCGACCTCGACCGCCAGGTGACGCGCACCGCCTCGCGCCCCCTGGCCAGCGGCGCGCTTCGAATGCGCCACGCCGTCGCTTTCCTGGCGGTCCTGCTAACGGTCGGGCTGACGATTCTTCTACAACTCAATGGCTTGGCACAGATATTGGGCATTGCCTCACTCGGGTTGGTGGCATTGTACCCGCTGGCCAAGCGGGTAACGTGGTGGCCGCAATTGATGCTGGGCTTCACCTTCGGCTGGGGCGCGCCAATGGGCTTCGCCGCCGCTACCGGCCGCCTGGACCTGGCCGCAGGGCTGCTGTACCTCGCCGCGATCGCCTGGATTCTCGGCTACGACACGATCTACGCCCACCAGGACCGCGAGGACGACGCGCTGATCGGCGTCCGCTCCACCGCCCGCCGCTTCGCCGCCCGCCCGCGCCTGTTCATCGGCGCCTGCTATGCCGTCGCGATCGCCCTGCTGCTGGCGGCGGGCTTCGCAACCGCGCTGCACTGGGGCTTTTACGCGGCGATGACCGTGCCGGCCGGCTTGCTGGCCTGGCAGGCATCGCGGCTGGACATCCACAACCCCGCCGCCTGCCTGCGCTTGTTCCATGCGAATCGCGAGGTCGGGCTCGCTGTCGCACTGGCGCTGCTGCTGGGCCGTCTGTGAACCTCCAGCCCGACGATTTCATCCGGGCGCACACCCTGCCCGGAACCGCCAAGCTGGTCCCCGAAATCCGGCTCTGGCTCGCCAGCGAGATCACCCCGATCTGGCAGGCCACCGAAGACTGGCTGGCCGCGCGCAATATCGCCCCACCCTTCTGGGCCTTCGCCTGGCCCGGCAGCCAGGCCCTGGCGCGCCACGTGCTGGACCACCCGCAGACCGTGGCCGGCAAGCGCGTCCTCGATTTCGCCGCCGGCGGCGGGCTGGCCGCGATCGCCTGCGCCATGGCCGGTGCCGCGACCGTCGAGGCGGCGGAAATCGATCCCCTGGCCGACGTGGCCATCCGGCTCAACGCCGCGACCAACGGTGTTTCCGTGCACATCGCCGGCGACGTGGTGGGCCAACCCTGCCGATGGGACCTCATCCTGTGCGGCGACGTCTGTTACGAGGCACCGATGACCCAGCACATCGTGCCCTGGCTGCGCCATATGGCGACCACCGCCGAGGTCTGGATGGCCGATCCCGGCCGCAGCTACACGCCTCGGACCGGCATGGCCCCGTTCGCACGCTTCATCGTGCCAACCGCCTTGGAACTGGAAGACCGGCTGGAGCGCGAAGTGACACTTTCGCGCGTGCTGCCCGCCGCATCACCACCTCCAGATGCAGAGGAAACTTGACCCGGCGACGTGCCAACCCATTCTATAGGACAGCACAACCGAATCGGGCGTCGCCATGCACCGAGCAGGCTCCCCCCCGGCCAAGGTCCGCCCGCCACGCTTCCCGCGCTGGCTGGCGCCGGCATTGTTGTTGGCCATCGTCATCGGCCTCGCGCCGCTCTGGTGGGAAGTCACCGCGCCGCCCAATCTGGCCACCGCCAAGCCATGGCGCGATGCGACCGGCAACCTGATGGTCCCCGCCGCCGCGGTGCGCGCCTTCGGGCCGCAAGGCAAGCTTGAAGCAGCCGGCGCGGCCAACCTGTTCGTGGTGCGCGATGGCATGGTGCGGCTGACGCGGATCCAACTCGGCGCCATGCACGACGGCGCGATCGAAGTGCGCGACGGACTGGAGGACGCGGCCCTGGTGGTGGCCAATCCGCCACGCGGGCTTGAGGATCGGCATCGCATCGGGGTGCGGTAAAAGACTGGGATCTAAAAAGACTGGGATCTGCCCTGATCTACGGAAACAGCCCCCGGACATTCTTGGCGCTGCGCACCTTTTCCACCCCGATTGCCATCGCCGCCGTGCGCTTCGATACGCCGTCGCGGCCAGCCCGCGCCATCACCGCATGAAAACTGCGGTCAAGGATCTGGTTCAGCCGGGCACGGACCTCGGGTTCGGTCCAGAAGAATTGCTGCAGGTCCTGGACCCATTCGAAATAGCTGACGATCACGCCCCCGGCGTTGCACAGGATGTCCGGCACCACGAAGATCTCCGGACGTAGGGCCAGAATCTGATCGGCTTCGGGTGTGGTCGGCCCGTTGGCGCCTTCGGCCAGCACGCGGCAGCGCAGCCGGGTCGCCATGTCCGCGTCGATCACCCGCTCCAACGCGGCGGGGATGACGATGTCGCATTCCGTCGCCAGCAGTTCGTTGGGGTCGGCCAGCCGCTCGGTCGAATAGCCGGCCAGCCCGCCGGTGCGCGCGACATGGGCCACCAGGGCAGCGACATCCAGCCCGCGGCGATCGACGTAACACGCGGTATGGTCGGACACGCCAATGACCCGCGCGCCGCGCTCCGCCAGCGTGATCGCCGCCCAGGAGCCGACATTGCCAAACCCCTGGACCACGGCGGTCGCGCCATTCATCGTGATCTGCAACGTCTCCAGCGCGCGTTCGGCCAGGAACACCACGCCGCGCCCGGTCGCCTCGCGCCGGCCCTCGGTGCCGCCGGACGCCACCGGCTTGCCGGTCACGATCTCGGTCACCGTGCGGCCCTGGTACATCGAGTAGGTGTCCATGAACCAGGCCATCACCTGCTCATTGGTGCCCATGTCCGGCGCCATCACATCAATATGCGGCCCGACGAAGGGGATCATCTCCTGCATGTAGCGCCGCGAGACGGCTTCAAGTTCGCGATGCGAGATGGCGCGCGGGTCGATAGCCACACCGCCCTTGGCACCGCCATAGGGAAGGCCGGCCAACGCGCATTTCCAGCTCATCCAGATCGCCAGCGCCGCAACCTCGCCGATGTCCAGATTCGGGGAAAACCGCGTACCGCCCTTGGTCGGTCCGAGGGTGAGATGGTGCTGGACGCGGTAGCCCTGGAACACCGCCGTGCTGCCGTCATCGCGGTGGATCGGGCAGGACACCGCCACCGCCACCGCCCGCTTGGGATAAAGCAAACGCGGCCGCTCGTCCTCGGGGATATCGAGGTGGTTGGCGATGACATGGAACTGCTCGGCGGCCATGTCGAAGACCGGGCCGGTGTAGATGGTCATGCTTATCCTCCCGTGCGGCCTCTCGTTGGCGGGCTCGATGCCGTCGCGGGAGGTCTCAGGGAGAAAGCTAAGGACTTCTTTTCTGAAAAAAAGAAACAAGAAACTTTCATCCGCTTGGCCCGCCGATGAATGAAGTTTTTTTGCTTCTTTTTGTTCACAAAAAGAAGTCTTACCTTACCAACGCCCCCCCATCCACCGGCAGCTCCACCCCCGTGATGAAGTTCGCCTCATCGCTGGCCAGGAACAAAGCCGCGTTGGCCACATCCCACCCCGTCCCCATTTTCCCTCGCAGCGGCACCCGCGAGTCGCGTTCGGCGGCGATCTCCGCCCTGGTGCGGTTGGTGGCGCGCGCCCGGGTATCGACTGCCATCGGCGTGTCCATCAGCCCGGGCAGGATGACGTTGGCGCGGATGCCGTAGGGCGCGTTCTGGATGGCGAGTTGCTTGGTGAATTCCACCATCGCCGCCTTGGTCGCCTTGTAGGCGACGTAGGGGTAGTTCTCGTAGGCGGCGACCGAGGAGATGTTGATGATCACGCCGCTGTTCTGCGCCCGCATGATCGGGATGGCGTGCTTGGCGGCCATAATGCAGCCGCGCAGGTTGATGGCGCACAGTCGGTCGAACGCCTCCTCGGTGAAGTCGGCCAGCACGGTATCGCCGCCGCCGAGGCTGACGCCGACATTGTAGTGCAGGATATCCACCCTGCCCCAGCGCGCATGACAGGCGGCGATCGCCGCGGCCAACGATGCCTCGCTGGTCACATCGCCAATATGCGCCTCGCAGGCTCCGCCCTCGGCTACCACCAGTGCTGCGGTTTCCTTGGCCGAGGCAAGGTCGCGATCGACCGCCCAGACCTTCGCCCCTTCCTGGGCAAAGCGCAGCACGGTGGCGCGACCGTTGCCGACGCCTTCGCCGGGGCTCTGTCCGGCGCCGATGACGACGGCCACTTTGTTCGCCAGGCGCATTTGGTTTCCTCCAGGTTCGACTATGCTGGGCAGATCAGCACCCGCATCAGGACGGGTCAATCATGCGGCAGGCGGGCGCGGGGCCGATGCAGAATTTCGACGTGATCGTATTGGGCGCCGGGGCGGCCGGGCTGATGTGCGCGATGACCGCCGGCGCGCGCGGACGACGCGTGTTGCTGCTGGACCATGCCGAGGCGGCCGGGAAGAAGATTTTGATTAGCGGCGGCGGGCGCTGCAACTTCACCAACCTGGAAGTCGTACCGGAGCGGTTCGTGTCGAAGAATCCGCATTTCGCCCGCTCGGCGTTGGCGCGCTACACGCAACACGATTTCATCGCTCTGGTGAAGAAGCACGGCATCGCGTTCCACGAGAAGACGCTGGGCCAGTTGTTCTGCGACGGATCAGCCCGCGAGATCGTGGCGATGCTGCTGGCCGAATGTGCGGCGGCCGGGGTGGAACTGAAACTCGGCTGCCGGGTCACCGACGTCACCCAGGGGGATGCATTCGCGGTGGCAACCAGCGACGGGCAATTCAGCGCGCCTGCGCTGGTTCTGGCAACGGGCGGATTGTCGATCCCGAAGATGGGGGCGACGGGTTTTGCGTATGACCTGGCGGCCCGGTTCGGGCTGAAGCTGACAGAAATCCGGCCCGGCCTGGTGCCGCTGACCTTCGGTGGCGATGACCTCGCGCTGATGCAGCCCTTGTCCGGCGTTTCGACCGAAGTCGAGGCGGCCTGCGGCAAGCGCGCCTTCCGCGAGGCGATGCTGTTCACCCATCGCGGCTTGTCGGGGCCGGCAATCCTGCAGATCTCATCCTACTGGCGCGAGGGGCTGCCGATCACACTAGACCTGACGCCGGGGCGGGATGTGCTGGCACTGCTATTGGCGGCGAAGCTGGCGCGACCCAACGCTTTGCTGCGCACGGTGCTGGGCGACATCGTGCCGGCGCGGTTGGCGGCGGCGCTGGCCGCGCGATTCGGCGATGCGGCGATGGCCACGCTGCGCGACAAGCTGCTGGGAGAAGCGGCGGCAATGCTGCGTGGCTGGCGGTTGGAACCCGCGGGGACCGAAGGTTACGCAAAGGCGGAAGTGACGCTCGGAGGCGTGGATACCTCGGCGCTGTCGCAGAAGACGATGGAAGCGAAAGACGTACCTGGATTGTTCGTCATCGGCGAGGCGGTCGATGTGACGGGGTGGCTGGGCGGTTATAATTTTCAGTGGGCGTGGTCCAGCGGGTGGTGTGCGGGCATGGCGGTTTGAGCCACTTCACGGCGCGGCGCGATCGGGCCAGACTTGCGGCAATCACCAGGAGGGGCGGCATGGCCCGGCGGTCCAAGATTTTCGACAGCTTCGCGGAGGCGGTGGCGGACATCCCCGACGGCAGCACCATCGCGTTTGGCGGCTTCGCCTATCCCGGCGTGCCGTTCAACCTGATCCGCGCATTGCTGGACCAGGGGGCGAAGGGGCTGACCTGCATCACCAATGGCACCGGGGGCGCGGCGCCGGACCGGATGCCGGATATCGGTATGCTGGTGGAGAACGGGCAAGTCGCGAAAGTGATCGCTGCGTTTACCGCCCCGACACGGGCGTCGGACCGGATTCCGCTGACCAAGTTCGTCGATGAGGGCAAGGTTGTGGCGGAGCTGGTGCCGCAGGGGACGTTGGCGGAACGGCTGCGTGCTGCGGGCGCTGGCATTCCAGCATTCTTCACGCCGACGGCGGTCGGCACCGAGTTGGCGGCCGGGCGGGAGACGCGGATGTTTGGCGGACGCGAGTACCTGCTGGAATACGCGATGCCGGTGGATGTGGCTTTCCTGCGGGCGTGGAAGGCGGATACGTCGGGAAACCTGTTGTTCCGACGCAGCCAGCGCAATTTCAATCCGATCATGGCGATGGCAGCCAAGCTGGTGATCGTCGAGGTCGAGGAGGATTTCGTCGAGCCCGGGGCGATCGATCCCGACGAGGTGCACACCTCGGGGATCTTCGTGCAGCGGATGGTGAAAATCCCGCCGCCGCCGGAAGGGTTGTGGCCGGGTCGGCGGCCGGAGCGCATAGCGACCGCTTCAAACCCAACGGAGCGGGTGGTGAAATCATGAGCACGGGTCTTGAACGCCAGCAGATCGCCGATCGGCTGGCGCAGGAATTCAGGGATGGCTGGATCGTCAATCTTGGCGTGGGCATGCCGACGATGTGCTCGAACACGCCGATCGACACCGACATCATCTACCACTCGGAAAACGGCGTGATCGGCTATGGGCCGGTGCTGCCCGACGGGCAGGAGGATGTGCACCTGGTCAATGCCGGGGGGCAGAACGTCTCGCTCAAGCCAGGGGCGGCGATCGTGCATCATGCCGACAGCTTTGCGATCATCCGCAGCGGGCGGATCGATGTGACCGTGCTCGGCATCTACGAGGTGGCGTGCAACGGGGATTTCGCCAACTGGAAGGTGGCCGGCGCCAATGGCGGCGGGATCGGGGGCGCGATGGATTTGGCGGCCTGTGCCAAGCAAGTGTTTGTCATCCTTGAGCACGCGACCCGCGACGGCAAGCCGCGGCTGTTGAGCCAATGCGCGCTGCCGGTCACGGCGCGCGGGGTGGTGACGACGATTGCCACCAATCTCGGGCTGTTCAAGCCGCTGGGCGATCGCTTCCTGTTGCGTGAAATCGCGCCGGGGGTCAGCGTGGACGAGGTTCGTGCGGCGACCGGGGCGCCGGTCGAGGTGGCGGCTGATTTGCGGGTGATCCGGACGCTGTGAGCGGGCGGATGGGATGATAACTCGACATAGGAAGGATTGACGATGTACCGGATGATGATGGTGGCGATTGCCACCGCACTGGCCTTTTCGCCGGCCTTGGCACAGCAGCCGGCGGCGACTGCCCCGGCGCCAGCGCCGCAGCCGGCGCGTGATGTGCCGTTTGCGCGGGTGATGAGCGATGGGGCGTTGGTGCGTGGCATGGACAGCAAGGACCGGATCCTGTTGCAGCTGGGCAAGTATGTGTTCCTGTGCCGGCATGGCGATGGCAAGCCGGCGACCTGCGACCTGGTGAACTGAGGATGGGTGCTGCCGATGGGCCGGCATGGGCACATGCGATGTACGACTATCTCCGCGCGGAAGGGGTGACGCAGATCGCCTATGTGCCCGATGCCGGGCACAAGGTGATGATCAACCGGTCGCTGGCCGATGCGGATGCCCATTCCATTCCGCTGACCACCGAGGAAGAAGGGGTGGCGCTGCTGGCCGGGGCGGATCTCGGGGGCGCCAAGGGGGTGTTGCTGATGCAGTCCTCCGGGGTGGGCAATTGCATCAACATGCTGTCGCTGACGAATGGTTCCCGGTTTCCGTTGTTGTGCATCGTCTCGATGCGCGGCGATTTCGGCGAGGGCAATCCGTGGCAGTTCCCGATGGGGCGGGCGACGCAGACCGTGCTGGAAGCGATGGGGGTGATCGTGCTGCGCTGTGACGGGCCGGAGGATGTGATGCCGACAATCCGCGCCGCCTGTTCGATGGTGTGGGGTTCGGGCGAGGCGGTGGCGGTGCTGTTGGGGCAGCGGCTGCTTGGCGCGAAAAAGTTCTAGGGGGCAGCAGGCATGGCACAGTTGAAGCGCATCGCCGGGGTGAACCAGCCGGCGGCGACGCTGGACCGGCGCGAGGCGGTGCCGGCGCTGATCGAGCGGCCGCAGGATTGGCTGGTGGTGGCGGGGCTGGCCGGCACGGCGCAGGAGTTGTGCGCCATGACCGATGACGGGCCGAATGTGTTCGGGCTCGGCGGTGCGATGGGGGCCGGGCCGAGCATGGCGCTTGGGCTTGCCCTGGCGCAGCCGAACCGGCGGGTTCTGGGCATTACCGGGGACGGCGAGCTGTTGATGAACATCGGCGCGCTGGGGACGATTGCCCTGGCGGCGCCGGCGAACCTCAAACTGGTCTGCGTCGATAACGGGCATTACGGCGAGACCGGCAACCAGGACAGCCATACCGGGCTGGGGGTGCAGTTGGACCGGATCGCCGCGGGATTCGGCATTCCGGTGGTGCATACGATCAACACGATGGCCGATATCGCGGAAGGGCGGCGTATTCTGGCGGCGCCGGGGTTGGCGTTCATCCTGTTGCGGGTGAAGGAAGGTCCGGCGATGAAGAAGCCGCGCAGCCTGCGGCCGCATGTGGTGCGCGACCGGTTTCGTGCGGCGTTGCTAGGAAGGTAGAAGGCCAGGACCAGTTCTTCGCTCCGCAAGGTGTCTACGGCGTATCCACCCGGTGCCAGACAACTCCGGATTCCATTCAATTGTTCGCCCAGGCGGGGGCGCGGATTTCCGTACAAGTCCCACATCTGCTGCTCGAAGAGATAGGGCGTGCGATGACTGAATGTGCAGTGGTGATTGGTGCTGGCGGCGTGGGAGCTGCGCTGGTGGTTGCGCTTTTGGCGGAAGGACGAGAGGTAGCAATCCTGGGGCGCAAGACGACTCCGCCGCTGGAGCTGTCGGATGAAGCCTCAATTGCAGCCGCCGCAGCGCATGTCGCGGCAATCGGCGTACCGCGGCTGGTCATCGATGCCACTGGGTTTCTGCACGGCGAAGGTTTCATGCCCGAGCGATCATGGCGCGATCTGGATCCTGCGCATATGGCCCATGCTTTTGCGGTCAATGCCATCGGCCCTGCGTTGCTGATGAAGCACTTTCTGCCATTGCTGCCGCGACTCGGTCGCTCCGTATTCGCCACACTATCAGCGCGAGTGGGCTCAATCGGTGATAACCGCTTGGGTGGCTGGTACAGCTATCGCGCAAGCAAAGCGGCATTGAACCAACTAGTGCGTACGGCCGCAGTTGAGTTGCGGCGCCGCTCACCCGAGTCGGTCTGCGTGGCGTTGCATCCGGGCACGGTGGAAACCGGGCTGTCCGCCCCATTCACGCGTGCCGGATTAAATGTGCGCAGCGCAGACGTTGCTGCTACGGAATTGCTGGCAACGATTGCTAGGTTGGGGCCGTCAGACAGCGGCGGCTTCTTCGACCACAAGGCTGCGGCTATACCCTGGTAGACTACTGGCCGTCGCGTTCGACGGGGATCAGCTGACGCATATTCGCATCTGGGAGCGTGGTTCGCAGGGCAAGACGGAAGATTGTGCCGGTTTCAGTGGTGCGCAGGAGGCCGACATCGCCACCTTGGGCGCGGACAAGGTCGCGGGTGATGGCCAGGCCGAGGCCGGTGCCGCCAGGTTTGCCGCTGGTGACGAAGGGTTGGAACAGGTTTGTCCGCACCACGTCCGGCAGGCCGGGGCCGTCATCGGCGATGGTCAGGATGGCGAGGTCGGCGTCATGTTCGGCGGCGATCGTGACCGTGGCCGCGGCGGCTTCGGCGGCGTTGCGGATCAGGTTGGCCAGTGCACGGCGCAGGGAGGCGCGGTCGCCCTGGACCGCGGTTGTTCCATCTATGGCGACCACGGTTTGCAGCCGGGGGTGGCGTTGTCGGACCTCGTCGGCCACTTCGTACACCAGGTCGCGCAGGGCGATGCTTTCGTGCGGAGCGGCGGGCATTTCGCTGACGAATTCCAGGGTGTTGCGCATCAGGTCGGTGGCGCGCTCGACGGTGCGGGCGATGGCATCGCCGGTGCGGCGCAGGGCGGGGTCGGCGTTGCCCTGAAGGCGTTCGGCGCTCAGCAGGGCGGGGGCGAGAATGCCGCGCAGGTCGTGGCTGACCTTGGCCACCGCGGCGCCCAGGGCGGCGAGGCGGGCGTTGCGCCACAGGGAGGCGCGCAGTTCGCGCTGCATGGCGGCCAGTTCGCGCTGGGCGACGGAAATTTCGTCGCGCGTGGTTGGCGCCTCGTGCGGATCGTCCATCGGGGGTGTGCGTTCGGGGTCAGCGCGGAAGGCGGCGATGCTGCCGGTCAGGCGGCGCATCGGGCGCACCAGCAGCATCAGCAAAGCGAGGTGGACCAGCACGCCGGTGGGCACCGCGACGGCCAGGCCATGCAGCGCGACGCTGGCGGCCGCGGCCTTGAGATGAGCGTCCAGGTCGCCTTCCTGCAGGACGATCGACAGGATGGATTGCGGGCGCTTCGGGCTGGGCGCGACCAGCAGCATCAGGCGGCTGCCGCTGCGGGTCAGCGACACCAGAGTGGCGGTCATGCCGGACCAGGTGGTTTCGCTGCGCAGGTCGAGCAGGACCGGGGCGTGGAACTGGCCGACCGGGGCGAGGGAGACCATCGGGCGGCCGGGTTCCTGCAGGCGCACCGACATGACGCCGGCCAGGCGCAGCAGCTCTTCGCGGGTGGCGCTATCGGGGCCAACTGGGGCAGCAAGCGATGGGAGGGACGGCATGGCCTGGACAGCGATCTGGGCCGCGACAATGCGGTCGCCGAGGAATTTCTGTCGCTCGCGGTGCATGGCCGGCAGGAACAGCAGCAGTTCGGTCCCGGCCATCACGGCCAAGGTGAACCAGACAACCCGCCATGACAGGCTGCGGCGCGGAGGCGCGTCGCCAGGCGATGGCGCGGATTCGGGCGAATGACCGGTTTCAGCTACCGCCTGCTGCGCCGGAAGGGGCGGCGAACCGGTCGCGGCGTTCATGGGCGGCAAGGAAGTGTCGGGCGCGGAGTCATGGCGCAATGGTGCGGCGATGGCACGGGCGACGCAATGGTGGAGGCATTGGGCGGGTTGGAGGCAGCAAGGGCAGGCAAGGTAAGGCTGGGCTCTGCCCAGACCCGCCAGGGGCCAAGCCCCTGGACCTTAATTCTACAGAAAATTGAAGGATTATAGAGGGTTGATACCTTTGGAATCATTCAAATTCTTATATGGTTAAGGTCCAGGGGCTTGGCCCCTGGCGGGTCTGGGCAGAGCCCAGCCTTGCCTTCTCTTCGCGCTAATCAGGCACGGATCCAGGTGCCATGGCCGCCTTCGGTGAACAGTTCGAGCAGGCAGGCATGTGGTTGGCGGCCGTCCAGGATGACGGCGCCTTTGACGCCGCGGCGCACGGCATCGACGCAGTTTTCGACTTTGGGAATCATGCCGCCGGTGATGGTGCCGTCGGCGATGCCGGCCTCGACGTCGGCCAGGGTCATTTCGGGGATCAGGTTTTTCTGTTTGTCGAGCACGCCGGCGACGTCGGTGAGCATCAGCAGGCGGGTTGCGCCGAGGGCTCCGGCGACGGCGCCGGCGACGGTATCGGCGTTGATGTTGTAGGTCTGGCCGTGTTCATCGACGCCGACCGGGGCGATCACCGGGATCAGCCCGGCGCCGGTCAGGGCGTGGATCACCCGGACGTCGATATGGGCAGGTTCGCCGACGAAGCCGAGGTCGACTTCCTCCATTGCGCCGGTATCGGGGTTTTTGCGGCTGCGGCGCAGTTTGCTGGCGCGGATCATGCCGCCGTCCTTGCCGCTGATGCCGACGGCGAGCGCACCGGCGCGGTTGATCAGGCCGGCGACGTGCTTGTTGACGGTGCCGGCCAGAACCATTTCCACCACGTCGACGGTTTGCTGGTCGGTGACGCGCAGGCCGTCGATGAAGCTGGATTTGACGTCCAGCCGCTTGAGCATGGCGTTGATCTGCGGCCCGCCGCCGTGCACCACGACCGGGTTGACGCCGACTTGCTTGAGCAGGGCGATGTCGCTGCCGAAGCTGGCGGCCAGGTGTTCCTCGCCCATGGCGTGCCCGCCGTATTTCACCACCACGGTGGCGCCGGCATAGCGGCGCAGGAACGGCAGGGCGTGGACCAGGATGCGCGCCTGTTCCTCGGCGGCGCGGCGGCGGGCGTCGCTATCTTGCGGGGTGCCACCTTTGGATATGACGGCGGGGTCGGTCATGCGGGCTTTCTCCAGGCGAACAGGCGTCGCCTTGTGCGGCGCCGGTTTGGATCGGTCAAGCTGCCAGGGTTGCCAGTTCGGCGCGCAGTTCGGCGATGCCGAGCCCGGCCTCGCTGCTGGTGGTGACGATGTGCGGGAAGGCGGCCGGGTGCTTGCGGGCCAGGGCCTGGACGGCGGCCTGTTTGCGTTCCAGGGTAGCTGGTTTGACGCCGTCGGCCTTGGTCAGCACCAGTTGGTAGGTGACGGCGGCGCGGTCGAGCAGGCCCATCACCGCGGTGTCGGATTCCTTGAACTCGATGCGGGCGTCCAGCAGCAGGACGACGCGGCGCAGGGTTGGCCGGCCGCGCAGAAACTCGAACATCAGGCCCTGCCAGTCTTCCTTCACCGCGCGTTCGGCCTTGGCGTAGCCGTAGCCGGGCATGTCGACCAGGGTGAGGCGGCCGGCGAGGTCGAAGAAGTTCAACTGTTTGGTGCGCCCGGGGGTGTTGGAGGCGCGGGCCAGGCCGTGCTGGCCGGTCAGGGCGTTGATGAGCGAGGACTTGCCAACGTTCGAGCGGCCGGCGAAGGCCACCTCCGGGCCGGTGGCCGGCGGCAGCTTGTCGAGTTGCTGGGCGGCGAAGAAGAAGCGGCACTCGCCGGCGAACAGCAGGCGGCCGGCTTCGAGGGCGGCTGCTTGTTCGGCTGCGGCGGTTTCTTCGGGGGTCACACGCGTGCTGCTTGGGGTTTGTCCAGCGTCGTTTGGCGCATGATGAGCCATTGCTGCCCGATGGTCAGGAGGTTGTTCCAGGTCCAGTAGATCACGAGGCCGGCGGGGAAGGAGGCGAGCATGAAGGTGAACAGCACCGGCATCCAGGCGAAGATCTTGGCCTGGATCGGGTCCGGCGGCGGCGGGTTCAGCTTCATCTGGCCCCACATGGTGACGCCCATGACCAGCGGCCAAACGCCGAGATGCAGGAAGGAGCTGTATTGGCCGGGGTCGAAGGGCAGCAGGCCGAACAGGTTGAAGATGTTGGTCGGGTCGATGTCGGAGAGGTCGTGGATCCAGCCATAGAACGGGGCGTGGCGCATTTCGATGGTGGTGAAGATGACTTTGTAGAGTGAGAAGAACACCGGGATCTGGATGATGATGGGCAGGCATCCGCTGGCCGGGTTGACCTTCTCCGCCTTGTACATCTCCATCATGGCCTGTTGGAGTTTTTGCGGTTCTTCTTTGTATTGCTCGCGCAAGGCGGTCATTTTTGGCGCCAGCAGCTTCATCTTGCTCATTGAGCGGTAGGACTTGTTCGCCAGCGGGAAGAACACGCCCTTGATGAACAGGGTGAAGATCAGGATGGCGATGCCGAAATTGCCGGTCAGGCCGAACAGCCAGTCGAGCGCGTAGAAGAACGGCTTGGTGATGAAATAGAACCAGCCGAAATCGACCGCCTTGTCGAAGCTGGGGATGCTGAAGGCAGTCTCGTAGCGGTCGAGAACGTGGACTTCCTTGGCGCCGGCGAAGGCGTGTGTCACGGTTTCCGAGGTGGCGCCGGGGGCCGTGGCGACGGCGTCCTTGGCGACGAAATCAACCTGGTAGCGGTCGCTGCCGGCCTCCTTGACGTGGCGGAAGGTGGCGGTCTGGATGCTTTTCTGATCGGGGACCAGGGCGGTCAGCCAGTATTTGTCGGTGAAGCCGATCCAGCCGCCGGTGCCGGTCTGTTCGAGCGCCACGCCGGCGCGCTTTTCGCCTTCGCTCTTGGCGCCGTCATAGGTGGTTTCCTTCAGGCGGGCGTCGAGAATGCCGATCATGCCTTCGTGCAGGATGTAGTAGCCGGCGGTGACCGGGGTGTAGTCGCGGCGGATGCGGGCCCAGGGGTAGAGCGGTACCGGCGCCGCGGTGGTGTTGCGCACGCGTTGGCGCAGAGTGAACATGAAGTCGGCGTCGACCCCGACTTCGATCTCGAAGAGCAGGCCCTCGCCGTTGTTCCAGGAGAGCAGGGCGGTCGAGTCCTTGGTGACGGTGCCGGCGCCGGTCCAGATTGTGTCGTTGCCGGGCAGCTTGGTGGCGGCGCCTGCTTCGGCGGACCAGCCGACCTGGATATAGTAGGGCTGCTTTTCCGAACGCGGCTCGAGCAGCTTGACCAGCGGGGCGTCGGGCTTGGCGGCCTCGCGGTAGCCCTTCAGCACCAGTTCGTCGATCCGCGCGCCGAGCAGGCTGATGCTGCCGTCGACGCGGGGGCCGGCGATTTTCACGCGCGGCACTTCCTTGGGCACCGCGCCAGCGCTCAGCGCGGTGCTTGGCACGGCCCCGCTGCTGGGCGACGGGGTTGGGGTGCCGCTGGCCGCCGGTGCGCCTGCCAAGGGGGCGGGCGGTGCCACCGGCTTGGGCGCCGGTAGCAGCATTTGGAAGCCGAGCAGGATCGCCACCGAAATGGCGATTGCCAGGAAAAGTCGCTTTTGATCCATCAGGCTTGGGTCCGGGCTTGTCGGGGCGGGGGCGGCGTATCGACCCCGCCGGGGTTCCAGGGGTTGCAGCGCAGGATGCGCCGGGCGGCAAGTCCGGTGCCGCGCAGGGCGCCGTGGCTGGCCAGCACGGCGCAGGCGTAATGGCTGCACGAGGGTTCGAAACGGCAATGCGCGCCGATGAACGGGCGCAGGGTCCATTGATAGACGCGCACGGCACCGGTCAGCACGGCGGCGGCGGCGGTCATGGGCGTTCTTCCGACGTTACGCCGAGCTTGGCCAGGGCGCGCCGGAGATCGTCCTTGAGGTCGGCGAAGTCGCGCCCGCGGGTGGAATCGCGGCCGATCAGCACCAGGTCGACGCCGGCCACCGGATGCGCGGCCAAGTGTAGCCGGGCGGCTTCCTTCAGGCGGCGCCGCGTGCGGTTGCGCACCACGGCATTGCCGACTTTCTTGGTGACGGTGAAGCCCAGCCGTGCCGGGCCTTCGCGCTCCAGCGCCTGTAGCACCAGGCCGTGCACGGCGACGCGGCGCCCCTTGGCGGCCACGCGCAAGAACTCGGCCCGCCGGGTCAGGCGAAACGGCTTGTCGGGGCGAGGCGCGGGAGGCGGAGTCGGCGTCATCGTCGCCTCCGCTGGCTGAACGTGTACCCGGCGCGCTGTCAGGCAGCCGGCATTCAGGCCGACAGCTTCGAGCGGCCCTTGGCGCGGCGGTTGGACAGCACCTTGCGGCCGCCGACGGTGGCCATGCGGGTGCGGAAGCCATGGCGGTGCTTGCGAACCAGTTTCGACGGTTGATAGGTGCGCTTCACGACATTCTCCGATCTTGCATGGGCCCGTCTTGTGTAGGTAAGCGGGTTCGCATAGGGCTGGCCGGATCCTTCCGCGTGTGCGAAGCATCGCAATCCACGCAAGGACAATCCCGGCCAGGGGTCCCATAGCAGGCCGCGGCTTATAGTCGGTCGTCGCTTGGCGCGTCAACCACGCGCGTGCCGCCAATCAGGAGCCCGCCAATGCGCCGGATGCTGCCGCTGATCGTGCTCCTGGCCTTGCTGGGGCTGGCCTATGCGATGAATTGGCATCAGGCGCTGTCCTGGGCGGGGCTGGCGGCGCGGCGGGCGGAGCTTCAGGGCGCCGTGGCGGCCCAGCCGATGCTGGCCGCGTTGTGCTATGTCGCGGTCTATGCCGCCGCCGTCGCGGTCTCGATCCCCGGCGCGGTGATCATCACGGTGACCGGCGGGCTGCTGTTCGGCACCCTGCTTGGTACCGTGCTGGCGGTCATCGGCGCCACCATTGGCGCGGTGCTGGTGTTTCTCGCGGCGCGCAGCGCGCTGGGGCCGTTGATCGCCCGCCGCCTCGGGCCGTGGCTGGACCGGTTGCGGCCGGGGCTGGAGCGCGACGGCTTCAACTATGTGCTGGCGTTGCGGCTGATCCCGGTGGTGCCGTTCTGGCTGACCAACCTGGCCCCGGCGCTGGCCGGGATGCGCCTGGCCCCGTTCGCACTCGCCACTTTCCTCGGCATTATTCCCGGCGGCGCGGTGTTTGCCTCGATCGGCGCCGGCATTGGCCATGTGCTGGATGCCGGCGGTACCCCGGACCTGTCGCTGATCCTGTCCGCCCCGGTGCTGCTGCCGCTGCTTGGCCTGGCGGCGCTGTCGCTGTTGCCGCCCCTCTGGAAGCGCTGGAAAACCCGTCATGGCTGATTTCGACCTGGCCGTCATCGGCGCCGGCGCCGCCGGGCTTTCGGTGACCGCGGTTGCCGCCCAGCTTGGCTTGCGGGTGGCGTTGATCGAGCGTGCGCGGATGGGTGGCGACTGCCTCAACACCGGCTGCGTGCCCAGCAAGGCTTTGCTGGCCAGCGCCCATGCTGCCCGCAATGCCCGCGCCGCCGGTCCGCTTGGCCTTCATATCGCCGAGCCGGTGGTCGACTGGGCGGCGGTCCAGGCCCATGTCCATGGCGTCATCGCGGGCATCGCGCCGATGGACAGTGTCGAACGCTTCACCGCGCTGGGGGCCGAGGTGCTGCAGGGGAGCGCGCGCTTTGTTGGTCCAGACACCTTGGAGGTGGCCTTGCCCGGCGGCCCGCGCCGGCTGACCGCCACGCGCATCGTGATCGCCGCCGGCGGGCGCGCCGCGATCCCCGACTTGCCGGGGCTGGATGCCGTCGCCTACCTTACGCACGAGACGATCTTCGAGGTCACGCCCAAGCCCGAGCACCTGCTGATCCTCGGCGGCGGTCCGATCGGGCTGGAGATGGCGCAGGCCCATGCCGCACTCGGCTGCCGCGTCAGCCTGGTGCAGCGCAGCGGCATCGCGCCACAGGATGACCCCGAGCTGGTCGACGGGTTGCGGGCCGCATTGCAGGCGGACGGGATCGCGTTGTTCGAGAACGCGGAAGTTGCCCGGGTCGAGCCGGGTCCCGTCCTGGTGTTGGCTGACGACCGGCGCCTAGCCGGCAGTCATCTGCTGATCGCCACCGGCCGCACCCCGAATCTGGCGGCGCTCGACCTGGCGGCCGGGAATGTCCGCGCCAGCGAACGCGGCATTGTCACCGATGCCGGGCTGCGCAGCCCCAGCAACCGCCGCGTCTATGCCGCCGGCGACATCGCCGACCCGGTGGATATCGGGCCGCGCCAGTTCACCCATGTCGGCAGCTATCACGCCGGCATCGTCATCCGCCGCGCGCTGTTTCGCCTGCCGGCCAAGCTCGACTACGCCGCCCTGCCGCGTGTCATCTACACCGATCCCGAGCTAGCGCAGGTCGGCCTCACCGAGGCGCAGGCGCGCGCCGCCGGCCACACCGCGCTGCGAATCCTGCGCTGGCCGCTGGCCGAGAACGACCGCGCCCAGGCCGAGCGCCGCACCGAAGGGCTGGTCAAGATCGTGGCGACGCCGAAGGGGCGCGTGCTCGGCGCCGGAATTCTCGCCCCCCATGCCGGCGAAATGATCGGCACCTGGACCCTGGCGATCGGCCAGGGGATCAAGCTGTCCGCCCTGGCCGGCATGATCGTGCCGTATCCCACCCGCGCCGAAGCGACCAAACGCGCCGCCGGCAGCTTCTTCGCCAGCCGCCTGTTCGCGCCGGCAACCAAACGCCTGATCGGCTGGCTCGCCCGGCTGCCTTAGCGCCGCTCCATGCTCGTGCAGGTAGGGAAGGCGAGGGCTCTGCCCTCGACCCGCAAAGGGTCGGAGACCCTTTGATCCCATTACCTTAAGTGACCGTTCCTGTTGCCATCAATCAAACCCGGGTGGCGATTTTTCGCTGCTGGTTTAGTCAGGAACCTTCTTGGGATTCCAAAGACCCCAGGTCTTCAGAGTTTTTCAAATTTTTATAAAATAAAGGTCCAGGGGCTTGGCCCCTGGCGGGTCTGGGCAGAGCCCAGTCTTTTTCTGACCCTTCGCGCGTATGGCCATCAGCCCTTGGGTTGCGGGATTTCGGTGGCGCCGCCGGCTTGTTTCCAGGCGGTGTAGCCGCCGCCGACATGGGCGACGTTGGCCAGGCCCATGTCCTGTACGGTCTTGGCCGCCAGCGCCGAGCGCCAGCCGCTGGCGCAGTAGAAGACGAAGCGTTTCGGTTCGGCGAAGATCGGCTTGGCGTAGGGGCTGTCGGGGTCGACCCAGAATTCCAGCATGCCGCGCGGGCATGAGAACGAGCCGGGGATGCGGCCCTCGCGCGCGATCTCGCGGGGGTCGCGCAGGTCGACGAAGACCACGCCGGGGTCGCCGTGCTGGGCGAGGGCCTGGTCGGCCGGCAGGGTCTGGACCTCGGCGTCGGCTTCGGCCAGCAGCGCCTTGTAGCCTTTCTTCATCGCCGGTCTTTCTTCGCTGTACGGCGTTATTCGGTGCTGGGTGCCCCCGCCTGTCAAGCGATCGGTGGCTGCCAGCCTGCTTCAGTGGACCAGGACGGGCAGCATTTCGTGCTCGACGATGGCGGCGCAGGCGAGGTTCTGGTCCGGCGCCACGGCCATCGGCGTGCCGTCGGCGGCGTGGATGGCGAAGGCGTGGGCGCCGTTGAAGATCACCGGCTTCACGTAGGCCACCTGTTGCAGGCCGAGGCGGCCGAGGTCGGCGGGTGACAGCAGGCGGATGTCGAAGATGACGGCGGCCGGCGGGGTGGAGGTGGTGTCGGTCATGACGTGTCTCCTGGTTGAGCCGATGAAGTGTTGCCGGCTATTCGGCGGAGCCGTCCACCATTGGCACGGCGGCGCCGGTGGCTGCCCGCTTGCCGATGCTGATAGTTTTCACCCGCGTTTCGGGTTGTGGGCGGGCGAGGTCGATGTGCAGCAGGCCGTTGTCGAGCCAGGCGCCGGTGACCTCGATGCCTTCGGCCATGACGAAGGCGCGCTGGAACTGCCGGGCGGCGATGCCGCGATGCAGGAACACCCGGCCCTGGCTGTCGTCGGTCTGGCGGCCGCGGATCACCAGCTGGTTGTCTTCCTGGGTGATTTGCAGGTCGTCCATGGTGAAGCCGGCCACCGCCAGGGAGATGCGCAGGCCGGTCGGGCCGGTCTGTTCGATGTTGTAGGGCGGATAGCCCTCGGAGGAGGTTTTCGACGCGCGTTCGAGCATCTGCTCGAGGTGGTCGAAGCCGAGGAACAGTGGGGATGTGAAAACGCGGGTGGTCACGAAGGCCTCCTCATGCGAGCGAAGCGGGCGGCGGGTCCCGTTATGGCAACCCGTCGCCAGCATATTTGGCGGGTCCCGGCTGGGTTGCAAGAGGGTCATCGGCGTTGATCGCGGCGGGCCGCACCGCTACATCCCTGCGATGAACGACGAAACCCCGCCGGCCGCCGCCGCCATGCTGTTGCCGATCCTGATCGCGCCACACGCCACCCTGAAGCTACGCTGCCGCGCGGTTGCGGCCGGCGACAATGATGCGGTGCGCGCGTTGGTGCCGCGCATGTTCGCGGCGATGTACCATGCGCCGGGGATCGGGCTGGCGGCGCCGCAGGTTGGGGTGGCGTTGCGGGTGGCGATCGTCGACCTGGCGCCGGGCGACAAGCGGACGCCGCATGTGCTGGTCAATCCGGAGATCGTGGCGGCCAGCAAGGAGGTGGCGACGCGCGAGGAGGGGTGTTTGTCGCTGCCGAACATGTTCGCCGATGTGATCCGTCCGGCGCAGGTGAAGGTGCGGTATTTCGACCTTGAGGGGGCGCGGCGCGAGATCCAAGGCGACGGGCTGTTGGCTGCGTGTTTGCAGCATGAGCTGGATCATCTGGACGGGGTGTTGTTTGTCGATCACATCTCGGCGCTGAAGCGCAACATGATCATGCGCAAGCTGGCCAAGGAACAGAAGAACAAGGAGCGCTGATTGTGGCGCGGCTGGCGTTCATGGGCAGCCCGGATTTCGCGGTGCCGGCGCTGCGGGCGCTGCATGACGCGGGGCATGAGATCGCGGCGGTGTACTGCCAGCCGGCGCGGCCGGCCGGGCGCGGGCAGGCGGTGCGGCGGTGTCCGGTGCAGGTTGCCGCCGAGACGATGGGGCTGGAGGTGCGCACACCGGTGCGGCTGCGGAAGGACGAGGCGGCGCAGGCGGAATTTGCGGCACTTGGGCTGGATGTGGCGGTGGTGGCGGCGTACGGGTTGATCTTGCCGCAGGCGATGCTGGATGCGCCGAAGCGCGGGTGCCTGAACATCCATGCCAGCCTGTTGCCGCGCTGGCGCGGGGCGGCGCCGATCCAGGCGGCGTTGCTGGCGGGGGATGCGCGGACCGGGATCACCATCATGCAGATGGATGCCGGGCTCGATACCGGGGCGATGCTGGCGTGCGATTCGGTGTCTGTCACCGCGACCACGACGGCGAGTGAATTGCATGATGCGCTGGCGGCGATGGGGGCGCGGCTGGTGCTGGCGGTGCTTGATGCCTCCCCTGCCCCGGTGGCGCAGCCGGAAGAGGGTGCGAGCTATGCGGCGAAGCTGACGCGCGAGGACGGGCGGATCGACTGGCGGCTGGATGCTGCTGCGCTGGACCGGCGGGTGCGGGCGCTGAACCCTTGGCCGGGGACTTTTGCCACGCTGGATGGCGAGGTGCTGAAGGTGCTGGCGGCGGTGCCGGAAGCGGGGGATGGCGCGCCGGGGACGGTGTTGGATGAAGGGCTGCTGGTTGCCTGTGGGCAGGGTGCGCTGCGGCTGATGCGGGTGCAGGCGCCGGGGCGGGGCGCCATGGCGGCCGGGGCGTTCCTGCGCGGGCGGCGGGTGCCGGTGGGGACGGTGCTCGGCTGATGCCGCGTTATGCGCTGTTACTGGAGTATCACGGCGCCGGGTTTTTCGGCTGGCAGCGCCAGGCGAGCGGGGTGTCGGTGCAGCAGGTGTTGGAGGCGGCGGCGGCGCGGTTGGTGGGCGGGGCGCCGGTGGCCAGCATCACTGCCGGGCGGACCGATTCCGGGGTGCATGCCAGCGGGCAGGTGGCCAGTATCGACCTGGAGCGGACGATTTCCGGCGACAAGCTGCGCGATGCGTTGAACTACCACATGAAGCCGCATGCGGTGGCGGTGTTGCGGGCGGTGCTGGCGCCGGCGGGGTGGAATCCGCGGTTTTCGGCGATCGGGCGGGAGTATCGCTATCGCATTCTAAACCGGCGGGCGCGCGCGGCGCTGGAGGCCGGGCGAATGTGGCATGTGCCGCAGGAGCTGGATGACGCGGCGATGGCGCGCGGGGCGGAGGCGCTGCTGGGGCGGCATGATTTCACCTCGTTTCGCGCCACCTCGTGCCAGGCGAAATCGCCCGTGCGAACGATCGACCAATTGGAGGTTCGAAGGGAGGGCGAGATGGTGGTGATTGACGTGGCCGCCCGCAGCTTTCTGCATCACATGGTTCGCAACATCGTGGGCACGCTGAAGCTGGTGGGCGAAGGGACCTGGCCGGCGGAGCGGGTGGGGCTGGCGCTGGTGGCGCGTGACCGTGCGGCCGCCGGGCCGACCGCGCCGTCCGACGGGCTGATGTTGATGGCCGTGCGCTATCCCGAGGATCCGTTCAGCCCGCGGTGAGGCGAAGCACCGCGATGCCCAGCGCCATGTCGGCGACCACCAGGAGTGCCGCGCGCCCGGCAGACAGGCCGAGGCCGATACGGGTGGCCGACCATTGCAGCCATACCGACCAGCCAATGGCCACCACCCAGGCGGTCTGTCCGACGATGGCCGGCGCGCCGAGCAGGGTGGGTGCCATGGCGCAGGCCATCAGCAGGTACTGGACGAGGTTGCACCAGTTCCACAGCACGACAAAGAGTGGCCACAGCTCGGCCCGGTCCATCGTCGCGGCCAGACGGTGCGACAGCACGGCATAGCCGAGCCAGGCCAGGACGAAGCTGGCGGAGTCGCGCAGGATGGTGATGCCGGCGGCAGCCTTGCCCTGGTCCTGGCCCAGGCTTTGGATCAGCAGGAAGACCGGCACGCACAACAGCAAGGCCAGGAAGCTGTGGCGCGCCCGCGACAGCTGTGCCTCGGGGGGCTCGATGCTGATCAGGAACGCGCCTTCGGGGCGGCCACGGGCCAGCAGTAGCGCCGCGCGCAGGCCCATCCACGGGCCGATGGAGACGTCGGTCAAGGGCGGCTAGTCCTGGGCCAGAACGGCGGCGACGATGCGCGGTACCATCACCAGGGTTACGGTGCCGAGATTGATTGTGATGACCAGCAGCGTGGTTCGGCCCTTTGAGAGGCCGAGACCGTGGCGAGCGAGGAACCAGTGCAGGCTGATGCCATAGGCGGCGATGGCGAACAGCACGGCGATGGCCGCCTGGGCCTCGCCCAATCCCATCCGGCGCAGCACGCCCGTTGCCATCAGCAGCGCCAGCGCCACCACCGGGACCGCCCATTGCGACCAGTTGAAGGCCACGGCATAGCGCGGCCACCAATCGGCGCGCTGCCAGCGTTCGGCCAGGGTGGCGGTGATCACCCCCGGTGCGATCAGGGCGACCAGGGTGGCAAGCAGGTCGGTCACCGCGCGCAGCCCGCCGCCGGACAGCAGGATCAGCGTGCCGCCAACCAACGGAAAGGCGATCAGCGGCGCCAGCGAATTGAGAAACGCCTGTCGGGTGGCGCCGAACTCGGCAAATCCCTCCGGCTTGAACCGTGCCAGCCGGTAGACGCCGCGGATCACGCTTCGGCGTGCTGGCGGATCACTCATCGCAGCAGCTTGCCGAGCACGGCGCGATAGATGCGGGCGAGGTCGCGAAGTTCATCGACCGGGACGCACTCGTCCACCTGGTGCATGGTCTGGCCGACGAGGCCGAATTCCGCGACTGGGCAGTAGCGCGCGATGAAGCGGGCGTCCGAGGTGCCGCCGCCGGTGTCCAGCTTCGGCTCGCGGCCGGTGGCTTCGGCGATGGCGGCGGTCAGGGCCTCGATTTCGGGGCCGACCGGGGTGAGGAAGCTTTCGCCGGAGATCGACACGTCGAGATCAAAGCGCTCAGCGTGGCGCTCGGCGGTGGCGCGCACCCAGGCGGCCAGCGAGGCGCCGCTGTGGCGTTCGTTGAAGCGGATGTTCAGCATCAGCTTCGCACTGGCCGGCACCACGTTGGTGGCGCTGTTGCCGACATCGATGCTGGTGATCTGGATGCTGGTGGGTTCGAAGAATGCGCTGCCGGCGTCGATCGGGGCGGCGGTCAGGGCGGCGGCGATGCGGACCAGCCGGTGGACCGGATTGTCGACGCGGTGGGGGTAGGCGACGTGGCCCTGGGTGCCGTGCACGGTCAGCGTCATGTTGACGCTGCCGCGCCGGCCGACCTTGATCATGTCGCCCAGGGCAACGGGGTTGGTCGGTTCGCCGACGATGCAGAAATCGGGGACCTGGTTGTTCGCCTGCATCCATTCCAGGACGCGGACGGTGCCGTCGATCGCCGGGCCTTCCTCGTCGCCGGTGATCAGCAGGGAGATCGAGCCTTTGGGTGCGCCGCCCTTGAGGTGGTCGGCGGCGGCGGCGACAAACGACGCGATTGCCCCCTTCATGTCGCAGGCGCCGCGGCCGTAGAGAACGCCGTCGCGGATATCGCCGGCGAAAGGGCCGCTGGTCCAGGTGGAGGCACCTTCTGGCACCACATCGGTATGGCCGGCGAAGCAGATATGCGGTGCTTCGGTGCCGATGCGGGCGAACAGGTTCGCAATCTCGCCGTAGCGCAGGCGCGTCACGGTGAAGCCGATCGCTTCCAACGCCCCGGCCAGGACGTCCTGCGCACCGGCGTCTGCGGGTGTGACAGAGGCGCAGCGCAGCAGGGACTGCGCCAGCGCCAGCGGGTCGTGCGCCGTGTTACCAGACATGGTCAGTAGCGCAGCAGCTCGTTGATCGCGGTTTTCGCGCGGGTGCGCGCGTCGACCTGCTTGACGATCACCGCGCAGTACAGCGACGGCGTGCCGACCGGTCCGGGCATCGCCCCGGGGACAACGACGGAATAGGGCGGCACCCGGCCGACATGGACCTCGCCGGTGTCGCGGTTGATGATCTTGGTGGTGGCGCTGAGGAACACGCCCATCGCCAGCACCGCGCCGCGCTCGACGATCACGCCTTCGACCACCTCGGAGCGGGCGCCGATGAAGCAATCGTCCTCGATGATCACCGGCGTTGCCTGAAGCGGCTCCAGCACGCCGCCGATGCCGACGCCGCCGGACAGGTGGCAGTTGGCGCCGATCTGGGCACAGCTGCCGACCGTCGCCCAGGTGTCCACCATGGTGCGCGGGCCGACATGGGCGCCGACATTGACGAAGCTGGGCATCAGCACGACGTCGGGCGCGATATAGGCGCTGCGGCGGACGATCGCGCCCGGCACGGCGCGGAACCCGGCCTTGCGGAAATGCTCGGCGTCCCAGCCGGCGAACTTCATCGCCACCTTGTCCCACACCGGGGCGCCGCCATTGCCCTCCATCAGGGCGGAGTCGAACAGGCGGAACGAAAGCAGCACCGCCTTCTTCAGCCACTCGTTGACGACCCAGTCGGCGCCGATCTTCTCGGCGGTGCGCAGCGTGCCGGCCTCAAGCCCGGCCAGCGCATGTTCCACCGCCTCGCGGTCGGCACCCTTGGTCTGGGCATTCAGCGAATCGCGCCGCTCCCACAGGGCTTCGATCGCCGAACGCAGGGACAAATCGCTCATCGGGGCAGGCCTCCTCAACAATTCGCGGACCATGCGCAGGCCGGCTAGCGCTGTCAATCGAAGTGCCGATCGCAGTTCGGGCGCGGGTGTTCATTCGGAATTTACGTCTTTCATCTTGGATGGCGTTACACGAGGAGCACACGCCATGCCCCTGGCACCCGAAGCCGGACCGGTCGCCTTCATCGCGCCGCAGCTGCCCCGACCGGACAGCCGGGCAGGCGAGCTTGCCATGCCCGACGGCGGTCCCGCCGGCGCGGCGGACATCGGCGCAGCGCGTCGCGACGCGCTGAACGCCGCCCTCCTGGAGAGCCGACAGCGCTGGCGCGAACTGGTCAACCTGTCCGCCGACATCGCATTCGAAACCGATGCGCATGGCCGCTTTGTCTTCATTGCGCCGGACCCGGCAATCGGCTGGTCCAGCAGTTTGCTGATCGGCCAGCCGGCAGCACTTTTGCTCGCCGATGCGGCGGGGCTGACCGGGTTCGACCCGTTCCAGCCGACCGTGCGCACCCGTGGCCGTCGCGCCTGGTTGCGGCGTCCGGACGGCAGTGCGATCTGCCTCACTTTCAGCGCCGCCCCGATCCTGGACGACCAGGGCAACATCATTGGCGCCCGTGGCGTGGGCCAGGACATCACCGAGCAGGACCTGCACGAAGGCCGCCTGGCCGCAGCGCTGCGCCGCAGTCAAGTGGTGGAACACATCCTTGCCGCGATGAACAAGGAAGTGCAGGCGCCGCGGATGATGAAGGCCGCCCTGGGCGCGATGGTCACCTCGATGGGGGCGGAGGGCGCCGTGGTGATCGACCTGCTGGGAGACGGCGTTCAGGCTGCCTTCCTGCACCAGATCGGCGTGCCCAGCGCCGCGGTGGTGCACACCGCGATGTCGCTGATCGAGGCAAATACGACCGGGGTGGGCGATGCCATGGCAAACGATGGCCGTTGGACCCTTGCCTGTCCGGCCCAGACGAGCGGCAGTCAAACCGCGGCGCTGGCGCTGTGGCGCGGGTTGGGGGGGCGGCCATGGGATGCCGATGACCATCCCCTGGCGAACTCGATCAACAGCATCATCCGCGTGATCTTGCAGCACGAGGCGATGCAGCGCGACATGAACCAACAGGCCCGCACCGACCCGCTGACCGGATTGCTGAACCGCCGCGCGTTCCTTGACGAGATGGGCCGGCGCATCGACCGGCTGAGCCGCGAGGGCCAGCCGGGCACGATCCTGTTTGTCGACCTGGACGCGTTCAAGCAGCTCAACGACCAATGCGGCCATGACGTTGGCGACGAGGCGCTGTGCCTGGTGGCCGACCTGTTGCGCGACACGGTGCGGCCGTCCGACCTGGTGGCGCGCCTCGGCGGCGACGAATTCGCCCTGTGGCTGGACGGTGCCGATGATCTGACCGCTGCCGAACGCGCCGAGCACCTGACCATCACCGCGCCGCGGATGCTGCGCGAGTTGACCGGGGGGCACGAGATCAGGCTCGGCATGTCGATCGGCATCGCCACCCGCTGGCCGGCCATGCGCGAAGGGCTGGACGAGACGCTGCAACGTGCCGACCAGGCGATGTACCAGGCCAAGCGCGCCGGGCGCGGCCAATGGCGCGCCTGGCGGGCGGAGGCGGTGTGATGCCACGCGATGACACCGCCCTGCTGGCGCCGGCCGAAGACACGACGGAAGCCGCCCGGGTGCGTCTGGGCGCGGCACCGGACACCGCGCCGCATGTTCTGCGGTCACTGGCCAGCGACCCCGCGGTGACGGTGCGCGCCGCCGTGGCGATGAACCTGGCCGCCGCCGGCGACACCGACCTGGTGCTGGCACAGGACCGTGACGAGCGGGTGCGCACGCTGTTGGCGCGCAAACTGGCAAACCTGGTGCCCAACCTCGGCGTGGCAGATCGCGCCGCGTTACGCGAGCGGGCGCTGGGCACGCTGAACCGGCTGGTCAGCGACGAGGCTGTGCGCGTGCGCGAGGCGATCGCCGACGTGCTCAAGGACATGCCACAGGCGCCACGCAGCATCATCATGCAGCTGGCGCGCGATGTGGCGACGACGGTGTTCGACCCGGTGGTGCGATTGTCGCCGTTGCTGGGCTCGGAGGACCTTCTGGCATTGTTGGCCAGTGCGCCGGCGGCCGAAGTGGCGGTGTCGATCGCGGCCCGGCCCTGCCTTGCCGAGGACGTCGCCGACGCGGTGGCGGCGACCAGCAATGTGCGTGCCATCACCGCGCTGTTGTCCAACAGTACCGCGGCGATCCGCGAGTCGACGCTGGACATGCTGGCGATGGCGGGGGCGCCGCACGAGGCATGGCACAAGCCGCTGGTGAGCCATCCGAAGCTGTCCGAGCGCGCCGCCCGCGCTTTGTCCGACTATGTCGCCACGCAACTGCTCGATGTGCTCGCCGGGCGCGCCGACCTACCCTTGGCGACCGCGCGGGAGTTGCGGCAGCGGCTTGAGCTGCGGTTGAACCCGCCACCTGCGCGCACCCGGCACGATCCGGATATCGACCAGGCGATGATCGAGGCACAGCAGTTGCTGTCGGAGCATCAGTTGGACGAGGCGGCGCTGCTGGCGGCAATCCAGCGTGGCGAACCGCGCATGGCGACCGCGATCCTGGCCCTGGCGGCCGAGCTGCCCGCCTCCGTGGTCGATCGCGCGGCGACGCTGCGCAGCGCCAAGGGGCTGATCAGCCTGGTGTGGAAGGCGGGGTTCACGATGAATGTCGCCGGGCCGTTGCAGACGCTGCTGGCGCGGCTCAATCCGTCGACCATCTTGCGGCCAACGCCCAGCGGCGGGTTTCCGCTGGCGGTTGATGAGATGCGGTGGCAGCTCGATTTTTTGCGCGACATGGGGCGGTAGGAAGCAAGAGTCTTCTTTTTCTGAATAAAAAGAAGCAAAAAGACTTCACCCATTGACACCCGGCCTCCCCAGGTAGGCCGAGGGCCAATGAATAGAAGTTTTTTGGTTCTTTTTTTCAAAAAAGAACTGCTTTCCTACGCTGCTTTCCTACGCCGCTTTCCTACGCTGCCCCGTTCGGATCAATCCATCCGATATGCCCATCGCTGCGCCGGTAGACGACATTCAGCACGCCGGTCGTGCTGTTGCGGAACATCAGCACCGGCTGGTCGGCGAGGTCCATGCGCATCACCGCGTCGCTGACCGTCAGCAGGGCGATTTCGGTCGGAACCTCGGCCACCACGGTGGCGTAGGTCGCGGCCTTCACATCGCCGACGGCCGGGATCTCTTCTTCTTCCTGACGCAGCGTGTATTGCCGCGCCGCCTGCGGGCGTTCGCGATGGGCCTGGTCGCGCGCGTGCTCGTTCACCCTTCGTCGATAGCGGCGCAGTCGTTTGGCGATGTGCTCGGCCGCGTCGTCGAAGGCGCCGTTGGCGTCTGCCGCCTCGCCCTCGCCGCGCAGCATCAGGCCGGGTCCAGCGTGGACATTGATATCACAGGTAAAAAAGCTACGCGCCCGGCTGAACGTGACATGGGCTTCCAGGGCGTGGTCGAAATACTTGCCGGCGATGGTGTCCAGCGCCGAGGACACGCGGGTCCTCAGCGCGTCCGACAGCTCCACCTGCTTGCCCGATACCGTGATCTGCATGGCCTTTCCTCGCGCCCGTTCGTTCGGGACCGCCGCCCACCTGAGCCAAACATGGCCCGCCCCAGGCTTCCCCCTGGTTTGGCAGCAGGTTCGGCTCAGACCGGCACGGCTTTCTCCCGTTTGCGCTGCACCGAGCTTGGGATTCGCAGCGCACCGCGATATTTGGCCACGGTCCGGCGGGCAATGTCCACGCCTTCGCGACGCAGTGCCGCCACGATCGCGTCATCCGACAGGATATCGTCGGCGGTTTCGGCATCGATCATGGCGTTGATACGGTGTCTTATCGATTCCGCGCTGTGGCTTTCACCGCCCTCGGTGGCGCCGATCGCGGTGGTAAAAAAATATTTCAGCTCGTAGGTGCCGCGTGGCGTGGCGATGTATTTGCTGCTGGTCACCCGGCTGACCGTGCTCTCGTGCAGTTCAGTCGCCTCGGCCACGTCGCGTAGGATTAGCGGGCGCAGATGCGCGACGCCGAGGCGGAAGAAGGCGTCCTGGCGCCGGACAATCTCGGCTGCCACCTTCAGGATCGTCTGGGCCCGTTGTTGCAGCGACTTCACCAGCCAGGTCGCGGTTTGCAGCTTGTCGTTGACGAAGGCGCGGTCGTCCTTGTTGGCGTTGGACAGCACGCGGGCGGTGAAGCTCTGGTTCACCAGCACGCGCGGCATGGTCTCGGGGTTCAGCTCGAGCAGCCAGCCGCCATCCGGCGCCCGGCGCATCAGGATATCGGGCACCACCGGCAGCGGCGGGGTCGCGTCCCAGGTGGCGCCGGGCTTGGGGTCGAGCGCGCGGATCTCGGCCATCATGTCGGTCAGGTCCGCGGCATCGACGCCGCAAACCGCCATCAACTTCTTGTGCTCGCGCCGCGCCAGCAATTCCAGGTTGTCGAGCAGCGCCTGCATCGCCGGGTCCAGCCGGTTCTTTTCGGCCAGTTGGACCGCCAGGCATTCCGCCAGCGAGGTGGCGAACATGCCGACGGGCTCAAAGCGCATCATCCGCGCTCGCACCGCCTCGATCCGGTCAAGCGGGGTGCCCATGGCGTCGGCCAGGGCCTGCGGCATGGCGGATAGCCGGCCCGAGGGTTCCAGCAGCGCGATCAGATAGGCGCCGATCAGCCGGTCGGCGGGATCGCGAAAGCTCAGGCGCATCTGCTCGCCGAGGTGCTCGCGCAGCGTCGGTCCGGCATTGGCGATGTCGTCCAGGCCGCGCTCGTCGTCGTCGAAGGCGGTGTTGCCGCCGCTGCCGGTGCGCACCCCGTCGCCGGCGCCGCCGGGGTCGTAGCTGTTGCTGTCGTCGATCTCCAGCGGGGCGGCATCGGCGCTCGGCAGCAGGCCGGATTCGGCGGCGACGGCGGAATCGGCCGGGCCATCGCCGGGGATCGCCACCTGGTCGGGTGCCGCGCGCTCGATGCCGGGAACATCCGGCCGGTCGTCGCGCTCGAGCAGCGGGTTGCGTTCCAGCTCCTCCTCGACGAAGGCGTTCGCCTCTATGTTATTAAATTGCAACAGCTTGATCGCCTGCCGCAGCTGCGGCGTCATCACCAGCGTCTGCGATTGGCGCAGGTCCAGACGGGGCCCGATCGCCATCAGAGGGTCACCGGCGCAGGACGGCACACTGGAGGGCCGGCCAGTCGGTCAAAGCAAAAAGCGTGCTCAGCAATTGTCATGCCAAGCAGTTTACAGCGAAAATCTTTCACCCAGGTAGACACGGCGCACATCTTCGTTCGCCACCACCTCCTGCGGCACCCCCTCCATCAGCACCTGGCCGTCGTGCATGATATAGGCGCGATCAATGATTTCAAGGGTTTCTCGAACATTATGGTCGGTGATCAACACTCCGATACCGCGGTGTTTCAAATGTGAGACCAAATCTCGAATTTCGCCCACCGCGATCGGGTCGATGCCGGCCAACGGTTCGTCGAGCAAGACATAGCTGGGCTGCGTCGCCAGCGCCCGCGCGATCTCCACCCGCCGCCGCTCGCCGCCAGACAGCGCCAGCGCCGGGGTGCGGCGCAGATGGCCGATGCCGAATTCGGCCAGCAACTCCTCCAGCATGTGGTCGCGCCGGTCGCGGTCGGGCTCGACCACTTCGAGCGCCGCCATCACGTTCTGCTCGACATTCAGGCCGCGGAACACGCTGGCCTCCTGCGGCAGGTAGCCAATGCCGAGCCGGGCGCGACGGTACATCGGCAGCGTGGTGATGTCATGACCGTCCAGGCTGATGGTGCCGGTATCCGGCTGTACCAGCCCGACGATCATATAAAAGGTGGTGGTCTTGCCGGCACCGTTCGGGCCAAGCAGGCCGACCGCCTCGCCGCGGCGCAGGCTGATCGAGACGTTCCGCACCACCGGGCGCTTGCGATAAACTTTCCCCACCCCGGTGGCCGCGATTCCGGTGGCCGCGATTCCGGCGGCGCTCGGCGCTGGCGCGGCAGCACCTTCACCGGTCACCACGCGCAGCGGCGCACCTGATGCAGCGCTCAACGGCTCGCTCCGGGGGTGCTGTTTGGCATGATCACGCCCTGAACCCGCGCGCCGGGGTCGGCCAGCATGCGGGCCACCCCGGTGCGCATGTTCACATCCGCAGCGGGGCCGTTGATCTGGTTTTGCCCGCTGGTCACGCGGACATTGCCGATCACCCGCGCCACCCCGGTTTCCGGCAGGTAGACGGCGCGATCGCCGCGCACGATATCGGTCACGGTGCGCGCCTCCACGTTGCCATAGGCCTCCATGCGCTTGAGCTTGCTGTTGGCCCCAGGTGGCTCGGTTCCACCGGGCGCGACCGCCGGCCGCGGCGCGGCCGGCTTGTCCTCCTCGATGAAAGCCACCAGCGTGTCAGCGGCCAGGCGGCGGGCATCGGACGTGACCGCTACCGCATTGCCGCGCGCCACCGCCATGCGCTTCTGCGACCAGTATTCCAGGCTGTCGCGCGCGGTCAGCACCTGGCTCGGCGTGGTCAGCTTCAGGCCGCGGCCGGTCATCACCATCACCGCCTGGTCGATGTCGTAAACCGCGCGATCACCGACGGCCTCGTCGGTTGGGGTGAAGATGCGGACATTGCCCTCGGCCTCCAGCCGGTAGATCTCGTTGCCGCCGGTATCGCCCGCCACGCCGGGCTGCGCGGTGCCGGCCGGCGACGCCCCGGCCTTTTTGCGGTAGCGGGCAATCAACCGGTCGGCGATGACGGTCACGTTGTCACGCACGGCGCGCGCATCGCCGGTGGCCACCACCATCTGCTCCGCCTCACGCCATTCGAAGCCTTCGCGCGCGGTGATCGCAATTGGCCCGCCACTGGACAGGTCGATCTGCTGGGCCTGCGCGGAGGCAGGTACCAGCGCAGCAGCGGGCACCAGGGCAGCAAGGAGCAGAAGTGCCCATGCCCGCATCACCGTGACCCCCCATTCAGCACCAGCCGCGCCGGTCCGGTGAACTGCACCACCGCCCCACGGTCCAGCACCGTGAAGCCCTGGGCGTCCAGGACCCCGAACGGCCCTTCGGCATGCACCATCTCGTGGCTGGCCGCCGCGTTGGCCTTCATGTCGATGCTCGCCGCCGCAGTTTGCAACACGGTGCCGTCGTCACGATACAGCGTGACATCGCCCGAAAGATCCAGGCGGTTCAGCTTTTGCTCGAATACGCCCTGCCGGGCCTGGACCATCAGCCACTCACCGGATGGCAGCTGCATGTCGGCCTTGGGCGCATCGAGATCAGTGCGCTTCGGCCCGACCTGTCGCACCTTGGTCGCGGTGACGGTATAGGGGCGGCCGGCGTCGTCCACTCCCTGGTAGTGCGCATCGGTCAACTGGCCACCCTCCGGCGTGATCTCGGCGCGGCGGTAGCTGATGCGGCCGCGATCGCCGTTGCTGTTCAGCTCGGGATAGAAGGCCACCAGGAGCAACAGGCCAAGGGCTACGACCGGCAACAGCCGTTTGGCCAGACCCACCAGCCAGCGCCGGTGCGGACGCACGGCATGACGGGCACGGCGCGCATCGCCGAAGCTGCGCCCGCTGGCACGTGGGTCAGGCACCCGCGGCGCCTTGGGTGCCGCAGGCATGGGAGCGATGCTCATGCGCCGGCCTTTTCGCGCTGGAAGAGTGGCAAGCCCATACTAGGCCGCTCCCGCCCGCAAAAGGTCGTGAATATGCAGGATCCCCAGTGGACGCTGCTGCCCATCCACCACAAACAACGCGGTAATCGGGCGCATGGGGTCATTCATCAGATGCAGCGCCTCGGCCGCCAGCGTCTCTGGCCCGATGGTGCGGGGCGCCGCGTTCATCACCTCGCCCAGACGGCGCGCCAACAGATTCGACCCCATGGAACGCCGCAGATCGCCATCGGTGAAGATGCCGCACAGGCGCCCCTCGCTGTCCACCACGCCCAGGCAGCCAAAGCGCTTGCCGGTCATCAGCACCAATGCCGCATCCATCACCGTGTCGGGCCCGGCCAGCGGCAGAGCATCGCCGCCATGCATGAGCTCGCGCACCCGCCGCAACCGCGCACCCAGCTTCCCGCCGGGATGGAACTGGCGGAAATCCGCCGCTCCAAAGCCGCGCCGCGTCAGCAGCGCCACCGCCAGCGCGTCGCCCAGCGCCATCTGCATGGTGGTCGAGGTGGTCGGCGCCAGCCCCATCGGGCAGGCCTCGCGCGCCGCCGGCAGCAACAAGGCGACATCGGCGGCGGCCGCGAGCGCACTGCCAGCCCGCGCCGTGATCGCCACCAGCGGCAGGCCAAAGCGCCGCGAATGTGCCACCAGGTCGGCCAGCTCCGCCGTCTCGCCGGAGTTGGACAGCGCCAGCACGGCATCGCCCGGCACGATCATGCCGAGATCGCCGTGGCTCGCCTCAGCCGGATGTACGAACAGCGCCGGCGCCCCGGTGGACGCCAAGGTCGCGGCGATCTTGCGCGCCACATGCCCAGACTTGCCCATGCCGGACACCACGATACGCCCGCTGGCCGCCGCCAACAGGTCCACCGCCCGGGCAAATCCCGCGTCCAGACCGGCGGCAAGCGCCTGCAATCCGGCCGCCTCGGCGGCAAGCACGTCTCGAGCGACATCGAGGTCGCTCGTCAGGGACGCGAGGGCGGCAGTCATCGGCGGTGCATTCCAGCCCATGGGGGAGCGCTGAGGAGCGACAAAGTAACATGGTGCCGCGCAGCATCTTGTCGAGGGAAGGGAGTTACGGCGGCGGCCGCATCGCGGTCAAGCAAGCAAGGAAATCGGGTAAACCAGCAAGCCTCCGTCGGCAAAGGGCCCCCGGCCCTTTGCCGCCGGAGGCTTGCTTGCCTTCACGACCGGGCTAGATCTCAGTGCGCAAAAATATCCGGCGCGTCCCAGCCCAGCACGTCCAGTTGCCCGCGCGCCGGCAGGAAATCGAAGCATGCCTGCGCCAGCTCACGCCGGCCCTCGCGCTCCAGCAGGCCCTCCAGCTTGGCCCAAAGGGCGTGCAGGTGCAGCACATCCGACGCGGCATAGGCCATCTGCTCGGCGCTCAGCTCCGTCGCCCCCCAATCCGATGTCTGTTGCTGCTTGGACAGGTCCACGCCGAGCAACTCGCGGCACAGATCCTTCAGCCCATGCCGGTCGGTATAGGTCCGCACCAGCTTGGCGGCGATCTTGGTGCAGCGCACAGGCGCCACGCGAATGCCTAGCGCGTGCTGCAACAGCCCGACGTCGAAGCGGGCGAAATGCATCAGCTTGACGGTGGCGGGATCGGCCAGCACGCGCTTCAGGTTCGGGCAATCCGCGCCACGCCCGCCCAGCACCGGCGGCACGATCTGCACCAGGTGGACCACGCCGTCGCCGGACGACATCTGCACCAAGCACAGCCGGTCACGCCGCGAATCGAGTCCCATTGCCTCGGTATCGACCGCCAGCACAGGGCCGAGGACGAGGCCTTCCGGCAGGTCGTGCCGGTGCAGATGGATGGTGGCATTGGCCATGAACTGAACGGTCTCCGCCATCATGGAAAATCCCATGGCGGGACCGATCGCCGCCCGCCGAGTGGTGCCCAGGAAAGGACTCGAACCTTCACAACCTTGCGGTTACTGGCACCTGAAGCCAGCGCGTCTACCAATTCCACCACCTGGGCACATTCGGCACCGGTCCGCGGTGTGCGACGGACGGTGGGCGGGCGATGTAACCCCCACCCGCCCCGGCGTCAACTGCCCAGCTTTCCGCGCACCAAGATTTCTGTTCGCCATGCCACCGGCGGCGCATGCTTGAGCCGGCGGCCCAGGCGCCATATCAAGGGCCGACACGCACGGGAGCACACCATGAACGACCGAGTTGGGCTGGGACACGGCATCGCCACGGTGTTCGGCGGCACCGGTTTCATCGGCCGCCATGTGGTCAAGCGCCTGGTTGCGGCCGGCTATGCCGTGCGCGTCGCGGTGCGCGACACCGAACTTGCGCTGGCACTCAAGCCGCTGGGCAGCATCGGCCAGGTTGTGCCGCTGCACGCCCCGGTCAGCGACGCCGCCGCCGTTGCCCGCGCTATCGAAGGCGCCGATTGCGTGGTGAACCTCGTCGGCATCCTCAGCGAACGCCGTCCCGGTGATTTCGACCGCGTCCATCACCAGGGCGCCGCCACCATCGCGCGCGCCGCTGCCGCGGCCGGCGTGGCACGGCTGGTTCACCTCTCCGCCATCGGCGCCGACGCCTCCAGCCCCAGCCTCTATGCCCAAAGCAAGGCGGCCGGCGAGGCCGCGGTGCGCGCCGCATTCCCGGCCGCCACCATCCTTCGCCCCTCGGTGGTGTTCGGCGCCGAGGACGCGTTCTTCAACCGGTTTGCCGCGTTGGCGCAGTACCTACCGGTGATGCCGGTCTTCGCGCCGGACACGCGGTTCCAGCCGGTCCATGTCGGCGACGTCGCCGATGCGGTGATGGCCGGCCTCGCCCGCGCCGACGCTACGGGAAAGACCTTCGAACTCGGCGGGCCGAAAATCTGGTCGATGCGCGACCTGATTGCCTGGATCATGGCGCAGTCAGGCCATCGCCGGCCGATGTTCATGATGCCGGACAAGTTGGCCACGCTACAGGCACGCCTGATGGAGCTCATCCCGGGCAAGCCGCTGACCCGCGACCAACTGCTGTTGCTGCGCCGCGACAACGTCGTCGCAGCGGGGGCGGCCGGCCTGGCAGAACTCGGCATCACCCCGCTGGCGGTGGAGCAGGTGGTTCCAGGCTACCTTGCGCGCTACCGGTCTGGCGTGCTGCGACCGGCCTGAGCGATCCATCGAATAGAACCATATCGGCACTATAATTTGATCAAACTTGCGCTCTCAAGAGTCGGGCAACGCAAATCGACTGAATAAAGGCAGCATAACTGCCATAAAAGACTCGCCAAGCTGACGGGGATCGCGTATGGTGCCGATGCCTTGATCCGTCCGGAGCTGTCCGATGCCCGACCGCATGCTGCAGTTCGTCTCCGTTGCCCAACAGACGCCGCCAAAGCGGAACGCCGAGCTGCGCCGGCAGGACTTCGAGGAAATCTACGCCGAATACGCTCCCAGCCAGGCCGCCATCCAAGCCAGCCGATGCAGCCAGTGCGGCGTTCCGTTCTGTCAGGCGCATTGCCCGCTCGCCAACAACATCCCCGACTGGCTCAAGCTCGCGGCCGAAGGCCGGCTGGACGAGGCATACGAGATCAGCGCTGCCACCAACAATTTCCCGGAAATTTGCGGCCGCATCTGCCCCCAGGACCGCCTGTGCGAGGGCAATTGCGTGATCGAAAAAGGCTTCGACAGCGTGACCATCGGCGCGGTCGAACGCTTCATCACCGACAATGCCTTTGAACAGGGGTGGGTCAGGCCGATCAAGCCGCGCCGGGAACGCCGGGAATCGGTCGGCATCATCGGCGCCGGCCCTGGCGGCCTCGCGGCGGCGGAGCAACTCCGAAAACACGGCTACCAGGTCCATGTCTACGACCGCTACGACCGCGCCGGTGGCCTGATGATCTATGGCATTCCCGGCTTCAAGCTGGAAAAGCCGGTCGTCGTGCGCCGCTGGAAACTGCTGGAGGACGGCGGCGTCCAGTTCCACCTCAACTGCGGCATCGGCCAGGACATCACCTTCCAGGATCTGCGCGCGCGCCATGACGCCGTGCTGATCGCCACCGGCGTCTACCGTCCGCGCGACATCGGCGGTCCCGGCGCCGGGCTGCCGGGCGTCGTCGCCGCACTCGACTACCTCACCGCCTCGAACCGCGCGGGGCTCGGCGATACCGTGGCCGACTTCAGCAATGGCAAGCTGGACGCCCACGGCAAACGGGTCGTGGTGGTCGGCGGCGGCGACACGGCGATGGATTGCGTCCGCACCGCGGTGCGCCAGGGTGCCGCCTCGGTCACCTGCCTGTATCGCCGCGACCGCGCCAACATGCCGGGTTCGTTGCGTGAAGTGAAGAATGCCGAGGAAGAAGGCGTGCAGTTCCAATGGCTCGCCGCCCCCGAAGCCTTCCTCGGCGACACAAGCGTCACCGGCGTGCGCGCCCTTCGCATGCATCTCGGCCAGCCCGACGCCGCGGGCCGCCAGACCGTGGAACCGATTGCCGGCAGCGCCTTCTCTGTCCCGGCCGACCTGGTGATCAAGGCGCTGGGTTTCGACCCCGAGGACCTGCCTGGCGCCTTTGGCGAGCCCGCGCTCAAGGTTTCCCGGCAAGGTACCCTGACGATTGACCGGCACAGCTTCATGACCAGCCTGCCGGGGGTGTATGCTGCCGGCGACATCGTGCGCGGCGCCTCGCTGGTGGTGTGGGCGATCCGCGACGGCCGGGATGCGGCGGCCGCGATGCACACCCATATCCAGCAATCCAGCAAGGTAGCGGCCTGAGATGCGCAGCTTCCTCGCCTTTCTCATTGCCGCCGCCGTGGCCGGTGCCGCGATGGCCCAAAGCACCCGCGGCACCACGTCAGCGCTGGATGAAAACCGTCGCGAGGCGCGCGCCCTGGCCGAAATGCTGGACATCCCGCGTCAGACCGAGGCGTTGCTGGCACGGATGCGGGCGGAGATCATCGAGGCGACCATGCTCGCCGCCGAGATGCCCGAGGCCGAGGCCGCAGCCATTGTCGACGACATCCTGATGCCCAACTTCCGCGCCCGCGGCGCCGAACTGGTGTCGGAGATGATCGAACCTTATGCGCTGAACTTTACCATCTCCGATCTCAAGGCCCTGCGCGCCTTCTTCATCACGCCGCTGGGCCAGAAGCTGCTGCGCACCCAGCCGATTGCGCGCGCACAGGGTGAACAGGCGGGGCTGGCGTGGGGACAGCGAGTGTTCCAGGATTCGGTTGACCGCCACGCGGATGAGCTGCGTGCCCGGGGTTTGAAATTCTAAAGGGGCGTTGACATGAAAACCACCTATCGGCCGATCGCCGGCGCCATGCTTCTGGCGGGCCTTCTGACTGCCGGCACCGCATATGCTCAGAACCCTCCCGTAACGGCACCCGCGCCCGCCCCGGCCCCGAGTGCAGCACCTGCTCAGCCCGCCCCGGTGGTCAGCGAGGCCAGCCGGCGCGAGGCCCGCGCACTCGGCGAAAAGCTCGGCTGGGAAGCCCAGGTGCGCGGCATCATCAACACCCTGCGCACCGCCATCATCGTCAACATTGCCCAGGCCAACGGCAAGACTCCGCAGGACATGATCGGCGTGGTCGACGACCTGCTGATGCCGGATTTCGTCGGTGACGCCGGCACACTGCACGCCACGATCGTCGAAGCCTGGGCCGGCGCCTTCACCGCCGAGGAGCTGCGGAACCTGCGCACGTTCTACAACACCCCGCTGGGCGACAAGCTGCTGCGCTCCATTCCGCAGCTCAACAACGTCATCAACCAGGCCGGCCAGACCTGGGCGCAGAAGGTCTACACTGCCTCGCAGGCAAAGCACGCCGACGAATTCACCAAGCGCGGGTTGAAGTTCGTCCCGTAAGGCACGCGCCGATGCCTGCCGACTAAAGCCCAGGAGCCCTCCTATGTCCCAGCCCGCCGAACCGGCCGTTTCCGGTCACGTTTTCGTGCGGGAATGGCACGAAAACGCAGCACGCCTGGCCGGCACCTACTCTGCCGCGCAGGAGCACGATGCCTGCGGCGTGGGGCTGGTGGCGGCACTGGACGGCCGGGCCCGGCGCGATGTGGTCCAGGCCGGTATCGATGCGCTGAAGGCGGTCTGGCATCGCGGCGCGGTCGACGCCGACGGCAAGACCGGCGACGGTGCGGGCATCCATATCGAAATCCCGCAGGACTTCTTCGCCGATGCCGTGCGCCGCGGCGGCGACCGGCTGCGCCCCGGGCCAATCGCGGTCGGCCAGGTGTTCCTGCCGAAGACCGACCTCGGCGCCCAGGAACGTTGCCGGCAGATCGTCGAATCCGAGATCATCGCCTTCGGCTACCACATCTATGGCTGGCGCCAAGTGCCGATCGACACCGGCTGCATCGGCGAGAAGGCCAACGCAACACGGCCCGAAATCGAACAGATCATGATCTGGTCACCCGCCGGCGCGGCCGCCGACATCGGCGAGTTCGAACGCGACCTCTACGTCATCCGCCGCCGCATCGAGAAACAGGCAATCGCCGCACAGATTCAGGAGCTCTACTTCTGCTCCCTGTCCTGCCGCTCGATCATCTACAAGGGCATGTTCCTGGCCGAGAGCCTGTCGGAATTCTACCCCGACCTGCAGGATGAGCGCTTCGTCAGCCGCTTCGCCATCTACCACCAGCGCTATTCGACCAACACCTTCCCCACCTGGCGTCTCGCCCAGCCGTTCCGTGCCCTCGCCCACAACGGCGAAATCAACACGCTGTCGGGCAACGTCAACTGGATGAAGAGCCACGAGACCCGCCTGTCCAGCCCGGCGCTGGACCGCTTCATGGACGACATCAAGCCAGTCATCCAGGCCGCCGGCTCCGACACCGCAACCCTGGACAACGTCTTCGAGGTACTGCTGCGCGCCGGCCGCGATGCGCCGATGGCCAAGGCGCTGATGATCCCGGCCAGCATCGGCAACGACGCCACGATGAAACAGGCGTACCGGGACATGTTCCTGTACTGCAACTCGGTGATGGAGCCCTGGGACGGCCCGGCCGCCCTGGCCGCCACCGATGGCCGCTGGGTGATCGCCGGGCTCGACCGCAACGGCCTGCGCCCGCTGCGCTACACCATCGCCCGCAACGCCCTGCTGATCGTCGGCAGCGAGGCCGGCATGGTGAAGCTGGACGAGAGCGAGATCGTCGAAAAGGGCCGCGTTGGCCCCGGCCAGTCGATCGGCGTCGACCTCGATACCGCCACCTTCTACGGCGATGAGGCGATGAAGGACATGCTCGCGGCCCGCCAGCCTTTTGGCGAGTGGGCCAAGCGCATCCGTCAGATTGACCACATCGTCAAAACCGATGCGCCAGAGCCCGTGCTCTTCGACCGCGAGGAACTGCGCCGCCGCCAACTCTCGGTCGGCACCACGCTGGAAGAACTCGAAATGATCCTTCACCCCATGGTGGAGGACGGCCAGGAAGCCATCGGCAGCATGGGCGACGACACGCCGCTCGCCGTGCTGTCCGAGAAATACCGCGGCCTGCACCACTATTTCCGCCAGGGCTTTTCCCAGGTCACCAATCCGCCGATCGACAGCCTGCGCGAAACCCGGGTGATGACGCTGAAAACCCGGCTTGGCAACCTCGGCAACGTCATGGACGAGGACAGCAGTCAATTTGATCTGTTGCAGCTGGAATCGCCAGTTCTCTCCACCGCTGAATTCGCCGCCATGCGCGAAACCATGGGCACCCACGCCTGCATCGTCGACTGCACCTTCCCGTCCGCCGAGGGCGAGTCGGGCCTGCGTGCTGCCCTGGAACGCATTCGCCGCGAAGCCGAGGAAGGCGTGCGCGCCGGCTGCACCCACGTCATCCTGACCGACGAGGCGACCTCCGCCGCGCGCGTCGCCATCCCGATGATCCTGGCTACCGGCGGCGTGCACACCCATCTCGTGCACTCCTCGCTGCGCACCTTCACCAGCCTCAACGTCCGCGCCGCCGAGTGCCTGGACGTCCATACCTTCGCCGTGCTGATCGGTGTCGGCGCCACCACGATCAACGCCTACCTCGCCCAGGAAGGCATCGCCGACCGCCACCGGCGCGGCCTGTTCGGCACCATCTCGCTCAAGGAAGCCGTGCAACGCTTCAAGAAAGCCGTCGACAAGGGCTTGTTGAAGGTGATGTCCAAGATGGGCATCTCGGTCATCTCCTCCTATCGCGGCGGCTACAACTTCGAGGCCATCGGCCTGTCCCGCCAGTTGGTCGGCGAATTCTTCCCCGGCATGCAAAGCCGCATCTCCGGCATCGGCCTGTCCGGCATCGCCCGCAAGATCCTCGCACTGCACGAAGCCGCCTGGGACGCCGAGATGGCGGCCCTGCCGGTCGGCGGCATCTACAAGCTGCGCCAGCGCGGCGAGGCCCACGCCTTCGACGGCCCCCTGATCCACATGCTCCAGGAAGCCGTCGCCACCGACAGCTTCCAGCTATACCGGCGATACGCCGAAGCCGTCCGCCGCATGCCCCCGGTCGCCCTGCGCGACCTGCTCGACTTCCGCGACCAGGCCGGCAAGGCAATCCCGGTCGAGGAGGTCGAAAGCATCACCGAAATCCGCAAGCGCCTGCTCGCACCTGGCATCTCTCTCGGTGCGCTCTCGCCGGAAGCCCATGAAACCCTCTCGATCGCCATGAACCGCATCGGCGCACGAAGCGATTCCGGCGAAGGCGGCGAAGACCCCGCCCGCGCCAAGCCGCGCGCCAACGGCGACAACGCCAACTCGGCCATCAAGCAAGTTGCATCGGGCCGCTTCGGCGTCACCGCCGAATACCTCAACAACTGCCGCGAGATCGAGATCAAGATCGCCCAGGGCGCCAAGCCCGGCGAGGGCGGTCAGCTCCCCGGCTTCAAGGTCACCAGCCTGATCGCCAAGCTGCGGCACTCCACCCCCGGCGTGATGCTCATCTCCCCGCCGCCGCATCACGACATCTACTCCATCGAGGACCTCGCCCAGCTCATCTACGACCTTAAGCAGATTAACCCCGAAGCCACCGTCTGCGTGAAGCTTGTCGCGCGCTCCGGCATCGGCACCATCGCTGCCGGCGTGGCCAAGGCAAAGGCCGACGCCATCCTCATCTCCGGCCACTCCGGCGGCACCGGCGCCAGCCCGCAAACCTCGGTGAAATACGCCGGCCTGCCCTGGGAGGTGGGCCTGTCCGAAACCCACCAAGTGCTGATGCTCAACCGCCTGCGCCACAAGATAAAGCTGCGCACCGATGGCGGCATCAAGACCGGCCGCGACGTCGTCATCGCCGCCATGCTCGGCGCCGAGGAATTCGGCATCGGCACCGCCAGCCTGGTCGCCATGGGCTGCATCATGGTCCGCCAGTGCCACTCCAACACCTGCCCGGTCGGTGTCTGCTCCCAGGACGAAAAACTCCGCGCCAAGTTCGAAGGCACCCCGGAGAAAGTCATCAACCTCTTCAGCTTCATCGCCGACGACGTCCGCCAGATCCTCGCCAGCCTCGGCTTCCGTACCCTGGCCGAAGTGATCGGCCGCACCGACCTGCTGCACCAGGTCAGCCGCGGTTCCGAAATGCTGGACGACCTCGACCTCAACCCCCTGCTGGTCCAGGCCGACCCCGGCCCGTACGCCCGCTACTGCACGCTGGAGGGCCGCAACGAAGTTCCCGAAACCCTCGACGCCCAGATGATCGCCGACGCCAGCGCCCTGTTCGCCCATGGCGAAAAAATGCAGCTGGAATACAATATCCGAAACACCCAGCGCGCCATCGGCACCAAGCTGAGCAGCAAGATCACCCGCCAGTTCGGCATGACGGGCCTTCAGCCCAACCACATCACCGTCCGCCTGCGCGGCTCGGCCGGCCAGTCCCTCGGCGCCTTCGCCGTCCAGGGCGTGAAGCTCGAAGTCTTCGGCGACGCCAATGACTACGTCGGCAAGGGCCTCTCCGGCGCCACCATCGTCGTCCGCCCCGCCCCCTCCTCCACACTCCAGAGCCACCTCAACACCATCATCGGCAACACCGTGCTTTACGGCGCCACCGCCGGCAGCCTTTACGCCGCCGGCCAGGCCGGTGAGCGCTTCGCCGTGCGCAACTCCGGTGCCACGGCCGTGGTCGAGGGCACCGGCTCCAATGCCTGCGAGTACATGACCGGCGGCACCGTCGCCATCCTCGGCCCCATCGGCGACAATTTCGGCGCCGGCTTCACCGGCGGCATGGCCTTCGTCTACGACCCCGACGACATGTTCAGCCTGCGCGTGAACCCCGAAACCCTGACCTGGCAACGCCTCGCCACCCCGCACTGGTCCGCGGTCTTGAACGACCTCGTCGCCATACATGCCCGCGAAACCAACAGCAGTTATGCCACCCGCCTGCTGCATGACTGGGACCGGGTGCTGCCACGGTTTTGGCAGGTGGTCCCGAAGGAGTACGTCCGCTACCTCGACCAGCCGCTCGGAGAGCCGGTGGCGGCATTGCGCGCCTGACCCGGCCGGTTGCAACAGCCGGCCGCATGGGCTTGGCTGCCCGCTTGGATGTGACCAATGACGACAACCGGGGAAGACGGACCATGAAGCATTCGAGTCTGCTGCGTCGCACCGTGTTGCTGGGAGGCTTGATGGCTGCCATGGTTTCCCTCGATGCCGCCCAGGCGGCCGAATACCCCGCACCCCGACAGGGCATGTGGGAAGCCCGCGACTTTCGTTTCCACACCGGTGAAACGATGCCCGCAATGAAACTGGCCTACACCACAATCGGCGAACCCACCGGCATCCCCGTCCTGGTCCTGCACGGCACCGCCGGCGCGGCGGCGAACATGCTGACACCAGCCTTCGCGGGCGAATTGTTCGGACCTGGTCAGCCATTGGACGCAACCAAGCACTTCATCATCATCCCCGATGCGCTTGGCGCCGGGCGATCGTCCAAGCCCTCCGACGGCCTGCGAACAAAATTCCCGCGCTACAACTACGATGACATGGTGCTGGCCCAATACCGCCTGGTCACCGAGGGGCTGGGCATCAAGCGGCTGCGGCTGGTGATCGGGAACTCCATGGGCGGCATGCACGCCTGGATCTGGGGCACCAGCTACCCGGACATGATGGACACGCTGGTGCCAATGGCATCGCAACCGACCGAGATGTCCAGCCGCAACTGGATGATGCGCCGCATGATGATCGACGCCATACGCAACGACCCCGACTGGAAGGGTGGCGACTATGCCACGCAGCCCAAGGCGATCCAGATCGCGGCGGCCTTCTATGGCATCGCCACCAATGGCGGCACCCTGGCCTATCAGAAACAAGCACCGACCCGCGCCACCGCGGACCAGCTTCTGGATACCCGTCTGGCCGCTCCCTTCACCGCCGATGCCAATGACTACCTGTATCAATGGGAGTCCTCGCGCGACTACGACCCGTCGCCAGCGCTGGCGCGGATAAAGGCCGCGCTGCTGGTGGTGAATGCCGCCGATGACGAGCGCAATCCGCCCGAAACCGGGCTGATGGACGCCGCACTGAAGCGTGTTCCAGGCGCGCGCTATCACCTGATCCCCCCAAGCACAGAGACGCGCGGGCACGGCACCACAGGGATGGCGAAGTTCTACACGCGCGAACTCGCGGAGTTTCTGCGCACAACGCCCCGCGGGGGAATGTGAGGGCAGCTCCTGATCTGACACCGCGCTGATGCCCCCCAACGTCTCCGCCTTCCTGCCCGTCCTGCTCGGCGTCGCCAGTGCCCAGGTCGCCCAGGGACTCCTTGGTCCGCTGATCCCGCTGCTCCTGCTCGAACAGCACGTGCCCACCAGCCATATCGGCATGGTCGCCTCCGCCCATTCCGCAGGCTTCCTGCTGGGCTCGATCTACTGCCCGCGGATCATCCCGCGCCTGGGGCACAGCCGGGCCTTCGTCGCATTCGCGGTGCTGGCGGCCGATGCCATCCTGCTGATGGCGATGTGGCAATCGGCCCTGGGCTGGGCGGTGCTGCGCGCGATCTCAGGCGCCGCCTATGCCGGCATGTGCATCGTCGCCGAGAGCTGGCTGAACGCCCGGGCAGACAATGCCAGCCGAGGCCGGGTCTTCGCGCTATACATGGTGGCATCCTGGGGCGGCGGGCTGGCCGGGCCGATGATCCTCAGCTTCGCGCCCCCATCGGTGCTGCTGATCGCCGGCGCCGGCATGGCCTTTGTCACCGCGTTACTGCCGGTGGCGCTCAGCAGCCCGGTGATCGCCACGACGAACGCGCAAACCCGGATGGGGCTCCTGGCGCTGTTCCGTGTCTCCCCGGTGGGGTGGGCTTGCGGCGTCGCGGCCGGACTGGCCAACAGCACATTTCACGCGCTTTCGCCGGTTTACCTGCAGAGCCTCGGGCACAGCGCCGCCATGGTCGGCGTCTTCGCCGTGGCGGCCAACGTGGCCGGCCTGGTGATCCAGATGCCGGCGGGCATGCTGTCGGATCGTATCGGGC
>CAMBRC010000009.1 GCA_945869965.1 Asaia bogorensis | reverse complement strand
GGGCGCGGGTCTCGGTCGTCCACATGCTCGGCCTCGCTGATCGATGCAAGGGAGTGAGTCACAGGTGGTTCGCGCCGGGCAAGCCAATCTTCCGGGCAACAAACAGAAGATTCAAATGACTCATAATCCTTCCGGACGGACACTAAGAGTTTTCGACTCCGGATGCGGCGGGGATGACGCGCTTGCCGCGCGGGGGGCTGTCAGTTCCGCTCGGCCAGCAGGCTCAACTGGCGGGTATCGGCGTTGGCCATGTCGGGCAGGGCGATCGGGTAGTCGCCGGTGAAGCAGGCGTCGCAGTATTGCGGTTGGTCGGCGTTGCGGCCGTTATGGCCGAGGGCGCGGTAAAGGCCGTCCTGGGAGATGAAGGCTAGGCTGTCGGCGCCGATCAGGGTGGCCATCTCGGCGACACTGTGGCGGGCGGCGAGGAGTTTGCCGCGTTCGGGGGTGTCGATGCCGTAAAAGCAGGAATGGGTGGTGGGCGGCGAGGAGATGCGCATGTGGACCTCGGCGGCGCCGGCGGCGCGAACCATCTCGACGATCTTGCGGCTGGTGGTGCCGCGCACGATGGAGTCGTCGACCAGGATGACGCGCTTGCCCTCGATGACGCCGCGGTTGGCGGAGTGTTTGAGCTTCACGCCGAGGTGGCGGATGCTGTCGGTGGGTTCGATGAAGGTGCGGCCGACGTAGTGGTTGCGGATGATGCCGAGCTCGAAGGGGATGCGGCTTTGGGTGGCGTAGCCCATGGCGGCGGGGACGCCGCTGTCGGGGACGGGGACGATGACGTCGGCGTCAACATGGCTTTCGCGGGCGAGTTCGGCGCCGATGCGCTTGCGGGCGGCATAGACGCCGACGCCCTCCATGACCGAGTCCGGGCGGGCGAAGTAGATGTATTCGAAGACGCAGAAGCGGGCGGGGGGGCGGGCGAAGGGGCGCAGGGATTGGACGCCGAGGTCGTTGATGACCACGATCTCGCCGGGTTCGATGTCGCGGACGAAGTCGGCGCCGACGATGTCCAGCGCGCAGGTTTCGCTGGCGAGCACCCAGGCGTCGCCGCCCTCGGCGTTTTGCAGGTGGCCGAGGATGAGGGGACGGACGCCCATCGGGTCGCGGGCGCCGATCAGGGCCTCGTTGGTCAGCGCGATTAGGGAATAGGCGCCGATGACCTGTTTGAGGGCGTCGATCAGGCGGTCAACGACGGTGGAAAACTGGCTGATGGCGATGAGGTGGATGAAGACCTCGCTGTCCATGGTGGATTGGAACAGGCAGCCGCGCTTGACCAGGGTGCGGCGCAGGCCGGTGGCGTTGGTGAGGTTGCCGTTGTGGCCGACGGCGAGGCCGCCGAATTCGAAATCGGCGTAGAGCGGCTGGACGTTCCGCAGGACGGTGTCGCCGGTGGTGGCGTAACGGTTGTGGCCGAGGGCGCGGCTGCCGGGGAGGCCGGCGATGACGCGAGCTTCGCCGAAGTTCTCGCCGACGAGGCCGAGGCCGCGGTGCTGGTGGAAGTGTTGGCCGTCATGGGCGACGATCCCGGTGGCTTCCTGGCCGCGGTGCTGGAGGGCGTGCAGGCCGAGGGCGGTGAGGGCGGCGGCGTCGGAGTGGTTCCAGACGCCGAAGACGCCGCATTCCTCGTGCATTTTGTCGTCGTCGCCCGGTGAGGGGGCGGACAGATTTTCGTCACCCGGTTCGGCATGGTGGGTCATGGGGAGACTCCTGTCGGCGGGCGCGGGGATCACGGTTTGGGCGGTTGGCGGCCGAGTGGCACCGCCTGGAGCAGGTCGAGCGAGCGGGTGGCGGGCATGGGGGGCGGGACGGGGACGCTGGGGCGGAAGCGTTCAGGGATGTAGTCGGCTAGGCGGGTGGCGCCCTCGGCGACGAAGGGTAGGAGGCGTGCTTCGCGCACCGGGGGGGGCCAACGCTCCGGAACGGTGATCCAGCCGGCGCCGATATAGGTGGCGATGGTCAGGGCGGCGCCGCGGGCCAGGCCGAACAGGATGCCCAAAGTGCGGTCGAGCGCGCCGAGGCCGAGGCTGTGGAAGATCTGGGCGATCACGCTGGTGGCGATCGAGAGGATCAGCAGCCCGGCCAGGAACAGGCCGGCATGCGAGACGATGTCGGCCATCTCGGGATTGCCCATCATGTCGCGCACGGCGAAGCGGACGTAGTCGATGCCGATGTAGGAGAAGTAGCCGGCTCCGCCCCAGGCGGCGATGCCCAGGGTTTCGCGCACGAAGCCCCTCATGAAGGCCAGCGCGGCAGAAATCGCCACGAGTACGAGAACGGCGAGGTCGACCCAGTTCACCGGTCAATGACAGTCATGGGGGATATCCGCATGGGGGCATCGTATATCGTCCCCCAGTGGTCCAGCGCCACCCCCCGCGACGGCGGCGCACCAGCTTGTGTGCAGAAAGGGGGGCTTGTGTGGAGAAAGGATGACGCTCACCCGGCCCCGGCCTTGGCGGCCTTGCCGGTAAAAGTTGCGACGAGGTCGCCGAGATGGCCGATTTCGTCGAGGGCCAGGCCTTCGGGGGCGGCGAGACGGCGGTTGCCACCGGCGACACGGCGGGGGAGTGAGGCTTTGGAGAAGCCAAGCTTCTGCGCCTCCTTCAGGCGGGCCTCGGCGTGGGCGACCTGGCGGACTTCGCCGGACAGGCCGACTTCGCCGAAGAAGACGCAGGATGGGTCGGTCGGTTGGTCGGTGGCGGCGGAGGCGAGGGCGGCGGCGACGGCGAGGTCGGCGGCGGGTTCGCCGATGCGCAGGCCGCCGGCGACGTTGAGGTAGACGTCGGTGGCGCCGAGCTTGAGGCCGCAGCGGGTTTCCAGCACGGCCAGCAGCATCGACAGGCGGCCGGAGTCCCAGCCGATGACCGAGCGGCGGGGCGAGCCGCCGGCGTTGGCGGAAAGCAGGCATTGGATTTCGACCAGGACGGGGCGGGTGCCCTCCATGCCGGCGAAGACCGCGCTGCCGGAGATGTTGCCGCGGCGTTCGGCGAGGAACAGGGCGGAGGGGTTGGCGACCTCGGTCAGGCCGGCCTCGCCCATTTCGAAGACGCCGATTTCGTCGGTGGCACCGAAGCGGTTCTTCACCCCGCGCAGGATGCGGAACTGGTGGCCGCGGTCGCCTTCGAAATGCAACACGGCGTCGACCATGTGTTCGAGGACGCGCGGGCCAGCGATGGTGCCCTCGCGGGTGACGTGGCCGACCAGGACGAGGGCGGTGTTCTGCTGCTTGGCGACGCGGATCAGCTCGAAGGCCGAAGCCCTTACCTGGGAGACGCTACCGGGGGCGCTTTCGACGCCCTCCATCCACATGGTCTGGATCGAGTCGATGACCACGAGGGCGGCGTCCTTGGCGTCGGACATGGAGGCGGCAATGTCGCGCAGGTTGATCGAGGCGGCGAGTTCCAGCGGGTCCTGGTGCAGGCCGAGGCGGCGGGCGCGCAGGCGGACCTGGTCGACGGCTTCTTCGCCCGAGATATAGAGGACGCGGCGGCCGCTTCGGGCGAGGCGGGCGGCGGCCTGGAGCAGGAGGGTGGATTTGCCGATGCCGGGGTCGCCCGCCAGCAGGATGGCGGAGCCGGGGACGAGACCGCCGCCGAGCACGCGGTCCAGCTCGGCGATGCCGATGGCGGTGCGCGGCGGCGGGGCGGCTTCGCCGGCGAGGTCGACGAACTGGATGCGGCGGCCGGGGGCGGAGGGCTTGCCCTTGGCCAGGGTGGGGGTGGCCTGGACCACCTCCTCGATGATGGTGTTCCACTCGGTGCAGCTCTCGCAGCGCCCGGCCCATTTCGAGGTGACGGCGCCGCAGGACTGGCAGACGTAGCGGGCGGCAGGTCTGGCCATCAGAAAGCGGGCGCCAGGTCGGGGAACATCGCGCGTTCGACGAGGGCGCAGACGATGTGGGCGGCGGTGATATGGATCTGCTGGATGATCGGGGTCCAGGTGGAGGGCGCGCGCAGGAGGTGGTCGCAGATCGGGGCCATCCGTCCGCCGCCCTGGCCGGCAAAGCCGAGGGTGACCAGGCCGCCGGCGCGGGCGGCCTCGAGGGCGCGCAGAACGCTGGGGGAGTTGCCGCTGGTGGAGATGCCGAGGAAGACGTCGCCGCGCTGTCCGAGGCCTTGGACCTGGCGCTCGAAGACGTGGTCATAGCCGTAGTCGTTGGCGGTGGCGGTCATGGCGGAGCTGTCGGTGGTGAGCGCGATCGACGGCAAGGGGGCGTGGTCGAACATCAGGCGGGAGATGAACTCGCCGGCAATGTGTTGGGAGTCCGCGGCGCTGCCGCCATTGCCGGCGACCAGCAGCTTGCCGCCGGCGCGCATGCGGGCGGCGATGGCGTCGGCCATGGCGAGCATGACGCGTGTCGCCTCGGGGTCGGCGGCGAAGGCGTCCATCGCCGTCCGGCTGGTGGCGAGGTAGTGGGCGACGTAGCGGGGGGCGGCGTTGGGCATGGGGCCTCCGGAGGAAGGAAGGTCTTCTTTTTCTGAAGAAAAAGAAGCAAAAAGACTTTTTATCTGTTTGCGCTCATGTTGGGTTGCTTTCGAATGTATGAAAGTTTTTTGGTTCTTTTTTTCAAAAAAGAACACCTTGCTATCCGGTTCCTTCCTCAACATCGTCCAGAACTTCCTCGACCGGTCCGATCAGCAGCGCGGCCGCGTCGGGGTCCATGGTTTCCACGCTGCGCAGTTTGCTCTGGATCTGCCGGGTGCGGGTTTTCATCTGGCCGATCGTGCTGGTGAAGGTGCCGGCTTGTTTGGCCAGCTTGTCGATGACCCCGTCCATCTTCTGCATTTCGGTGCGCGCGGCGCCGAGCAGCAGGCGGACCTCGTCGGCCTTCTGCTCCAGCGCCAGCGTCACATGGCCCAGGTGGATGGTGCGCACCAGGGCGGGAAACAGGCTGGGACCCATGACAAGAACGCGGTGGAGGCGGCCGAGCTCGTCGACCAGGCCGTCCATGCGGGCGATTTCGGCGTAAAGCCCGTCGGTGGGCAGGTACATCACGGCGAATTCGACGGTGGTTGGCGGGACGATGTATTTGTCGGCGATCTTCTTGGCCTCGGCGCGCACCCGCTGGCCGAGGGCGCGGCGGGCGCTGCGTTCGGCGTCGGGGTCGGCGGCGTCCAGCGCGCTCAGCAGGCGTTCGTAGTCCTCGACGGGGAATTTGGCGTCGACTGGCAGGCGCGGGCGGTTTTCGCCGCGCATGGGCATGATGATGGCGAATTCGACGGCGTCGTCGCTGTCCGGGCGGGGCTTCCAGTTGGTGTCGTAGGCGCCGGGCGGGAGGACGTCGTCGAGCATGGCGCGGACCTGGGTTTCGCCCCAGCCGCCGCGAGTCTTGACGTTGCCGAACAGGCGCTTGATGTCGCCGATCTGGGCACCGACGGCCTGCATTTCGCCCATGGCTTTCTGCACCTGGGCGAACTGCTCGGTGACGCGGGCGAAGCTGGTGGTCATCTGGGCTTCGACGGTTTTGGTCAGTTGCTCGCTGACCGTGGCCTGGATTTCGGTGAGCTTCTTCTCGTTGCCCTCGCGGACTTGGGTGAGCTGCTGGTTGATTTCGGCGCGCATGGTGGTGACTTCGCCGCGCTGGACCTGGGCGGCGGCGTTGGTTTGTTCGGCCAGGGTGCGGAGCTGTTCGGCGAGGGTCTGGGCGATCCAGGCGAGGCGGGCCTCGTTACTGGCGCGAAGTCCGTCGATCGCGCCGGTGACCTCGCTTCGCAGGGCGGTGCCGCTTGCGCCCAGGGCGGTGGTCATGGCGCGCTCGGTGTCGGCCAGGGCGGTGCGCTGGTTGGCCGCGGCGCCGTCCTGGCCGGCTCGCACCTGTTCGGCGAGGAGGCGCAGGCGCTCGATGGATGTGGCGTGGGCCGCGCCCTGGCGCAGCACGGCCAGCGCTGTGACCAGCGCCAGCAGTACGGCGAGCGCGGCGGCGCCCAATATCAGCCAGTCCAGTGTCATGTATCCATCCCGAGCCATGGGCCGAGTCGCGGCCAAAAATCGCCGGGACAGTATGACATGTCACGCGGGTTTAGCCCCCCGGGGGGTCAGCTGGCGGCGTTCTCGTCCATCCGACGCACCCGCTCGCCGTGTTCGACCATCAGCCACGAGACCAGCCCGGCGACCAAGAAGCCCAGCATCGGCAGCGCCAGCCCCAGCGCGCCCCAGCTCGGATACAGCACCGCCACCAGCACGCCGGACAGTGCCATGCACAGCATCTGGCCGCAGCCCATCAGGGCGGCCGTCACCCCGGCATGATGGGGCACTGGCTCGAGCGCGGCATGGGTGATGTTCGGGGTCGACAGGCCGCGGCAGACGCCGACCAGGACGATGAAGGGGATGAAGGTTTCCAGCCGCTCGACCCCGGCTAGCAGGAACAGCACCGCGCCGAGGGCGGCCAGCGGCGCCACCGACAGGCCGACGGCCAATGGCAGCCAGGCGGCGACGCCGCGCCGAGCCAGGATGTTGTTGATCGTCGAGCCCAGCAGGATGCCGGAGGACGTGATGGCGAAGAGCAATCCGAACATCTGGATGCTGACGCCCATGGTGCCGATCAGCACCAGCGGCGAGCCGGAAATGAAGGCGAACAGGCCGCCCGAGCCCAACGTGTTGACCAGCACGTAGCCCATGGTGCGGCGGTGGCGGAACACCGCGGCGTAGCGGCCGGCGAGGTCCAGCCGGGCGCCGGGCAGCGCCGGACGGCTTTCCGCCAGGCCGAAGAAGACCGCCAGGACCAGCATGGCGCCGGCCAGCGTCAGCGCGGCGTAGATCAGCCGCCATTCGCCGAACAGCAGCAGCAATCCGCCGAGGGTTGGCGCGATGATCGGCGCGATGGTGATGACCATGCTGACCTGGCTCATCTTGATGCGGCCGGCCTGGCCGTCGAAGCTGTCGCGCACCACGGCCATGGCCAGGGTGGTGCCGCCGGCGGCGCCGATGCCTTCGAGCAGGCGGAAAGCCAGCAAAGCCTCGATGCTGGGCGCCAGGGCACAGCCCAGCCCGGCCAGGGCGTACAGCGTCATGCCGGCCAGCATGACTGGGCGGCGCCCGTAGCGGTCTGCGAGCGGGCCCATCGCCAGTTGTGCGGCGCCGAAGCCGGCGAGGAACAGCGACAGGGTCAGCGCGGCCTGGGCCGGCGTGGCGCCGAGGCCCGATTGTAATAGGGTCAACGCCGGCAGGCCGAGGTCGATGGACAGGGGCGGCAGCGCCGCGAGCGCACCGATCAGGAAGGTGAAGGCGGTGGACTGCGGTCGAAGCGCCATAAACCTCTCTAAAACATGCTGGTATGGTTGTCACCTTGCAACCATGGTGGGGCGCGCAGGCAATGCCGCGACGTAGTTATGGACCCTCATTGTCACGCCGATGTTACTGCCGGATTTCAGCTGGCGCACGTTGTTCGCAGCCGCGAACCGGCGCCGCGGAAGTTGGTAGTGCGCAACAGTCGGTTTCAGCTGCGCGGCGCGGCGAGGAATTCGCGCACCTGGGCCGCCGCTTCGGACAGGCCGACGCGCTGGACCGCGACGCCTTGCGGGAAGGCGGAGAGCAGGCGGGTGGGGGTGGAGCGGTCGAGCAGGACGAAGGCGCCCTTGTCGGTGGCCGAGCGGATCAGGCGGCCGAAGGCCTGGCGCAGGCGGAAGCGGGCCACGCGGGTGTCGTAGCCCGTCGTGTCGCCGCCCGAGAGGTGGACGCGGCGTTCGCGGTGCAGGATGTCCGGCCGGGGCCAGGGCACGCGTTCGAAGACCACCAGGCGGAGCGCGCGGCCGGGGACATCGACACCGTCGCGCATGGCGTCGGTGCCGAGTAGGCAGCTTTCCTCCTCGGTGCGGAAGATGTCGACCAGGGTGGCGTTATCCATGACATCGACGTGCTGGGCGAGCAGCGGGATGCCGGCTTCCTCCAGCGGGGCGGCGATCTTCTGGTGGACGGCGCGCAAGCGGGCGATGGCGGTGAACAGGCCGAGGCCGCCGCCGCCGGAGGCCAGGAAGAGGGTGCGGTAGGCGGCGGCCAGGGCGGCGATCTCGCGCGTGTTGACGTCGGTGACGACGAAGGCGCGGGTCTGGGCGGCGTAGTCGAAGGGCGAGGCGACGGCGACGCGGATGGCCGGGCTGGGCAGGTGGGTGGCGCCGACGCGGGCTTCGGCATCGGCCCAAGCGGCTTCGATGTCGGTGGCGCCGGCGTCGCGCAGGGTGGCGGAGGTGACCAGCAGGCCCTGGGCTGGGCGGGCCAGGGTGGTGGCGAAGGGGATGGTGGGGTCGAGCCAGTGGCGGTGAAGGCCGACGTCGCGGTCTTCCAGGCCGCGGCGGTCCAGGCGCAGGAACAGGATGTGCTCGGGCCGTTCGCCGGGGGCGGGCGGGGTGGCACCGACGGCGGCGAGCATCGCTTCCCAGGCCGCCAGCGGGTCGATGGCGCGGCGCTTGAGCGTGCGGCAGGCGGCCTCGATGCGGTTGCGGGTGGCTTCGTCCATTTCCTCGGCTTCGTCCTCCAGCCGGGCGGCCAGGCGCTTGGTCAGGGTTTTGAGCGGGGTGGCGAGGCGGTGCAGGGCGCGGGCCAGGGCGGCGGCGCGCTCGGGAAAGTCGGGGCCGGCGGGGTAGAGGTCGCATTCCTGGGCACCGAGTGCGGCGCCGTCACCTTGGACGCGGGCGAGGACCTGTTGGCGGGCCAAGCGCAGGAAGGCTTCGGTCGGGTTGCCCTGTTCGCCGTCCAACGCCGGCAGTTCGAGGCCGAGACGGTCCTGCCAGCCGCCGGCCGGCAGGGCGCGCGCGGCGGTCAGGGCGGCGTCGAGCGGCGCGATCAGGTCGTCGCGTGCGGCCACCAGGTCCTCGATGCGGCGGCGCAGTCCGCGCGCGCGCGAGCGGCCGCCCTCGGCGCCAAGCAGCCAGCGGCGCAGCTCGACGGTTTCCAGGCCGGACAGCACGGCGGAGAAGGCGCTGTCGGCGGCGTCGAACAGATGGTGGCCCTCGTCGAAGACGTAGCGGGTGGGGACGGCGTTGTCGTCCAGGCCGCCCCAGACGGCTTGGGCCATCACCAGGGCGTGGTTGGCGACGACGAGTTCGGCCCCTCGCGCGCGTCGAATAGTGTGTTCGATGAAGCACTTCTTCCAGTGTTCGCAGCCGGCATGGATGCATTCGCCGCGGCGGTCGGCCAGGCCGGCGGTGTAGGCGGCCCCGAACAGGTCGGCGAACCAGCCGGGCAGGTCGCCGCCCTGGATGTCGCCGTCATTGGTGGCCATGGCCCAGCGGGCGATCAGGCCGAGCGGGACCACGCCGTGGCCGCCGCCGGAGAGCACGGGGCCTAAGGCGTCCTGGAGGTTCAGCAGGCAGAGGTAGTTTTCCCGGCCTTTGCGCACCACCACGCGGCGGCGGCGGTCGGCGGCGTTGGGGATCAGTCGGGCCATCTCACCTTCGACCTGGCGTTGCAGGTGGCGGGTGAAGGTGCTGACCCAGACGGCGCCCTTGTTGCGTTCGGCCCATAGGCTGGCGGGGGCGACGTAGCCCAGCGTCTTGCCGGTGCCGGTGCCGGCTTCGGCCAGGACGAGGTGGGGGTCGCCGCGCTGTTCGCGCGGGGCGAAGGCGTCGGTGACGGCGGCGGCGTAGTCGGACTGGCCGGGTCGTGCCTCCGCGCTGTCGCCGAGGATGGCGGCGAGGCGGGTTCGCGCTTCGTCCGGAGTGACGCCGAGGGCGGAGGGGGGCGGAGCGGGCGGCAGTTCCTCCCACTCCGGCAGGCGTTTCCACACCCGCAGGGGTTCGTCGGAGGCCACTGCGCCGGGTAGGCCAAGGGCGGCGAGCACCGCCTCGGTCCAGCCCCAGCCGCCGCTTCCCATGCGCGCGGCGAGTTCGGATAGCGGCTTGGCGACCGGCGCGCCGCGCAGCTGTATCAGGCGCGACAGTAGCGTGGCGGCAATGTCCGGCAGGGCGGCGGCGGCGTTCTCCAGGCCCGGGGCGGGCGGGTCCATATCCAGGGCGAGGGCCAGGCCGCGCGGGGTCGGGGCGGCGGAGCGGGCGGGCAGCACGAAGGCGAAGAGTTCCAACAGGTCGAGCGCCGGCACAGGGCCGAGATCCAGCCGCCGCAGGGTTGCCGGCGCATGCACCAGCAGTGGCACCTGGCCGCGCAATTCCCGCCCCACCGCCGCGGCCGGCAGCGACAGCATCTCGCCATCTACCGTCAGGATTGCAGCACGCGCGGCGCCTGCAACCACAGCGGGGGCCACCACCACAGGCGAATCGGACGAGGAAGGAGGCAGCGCCATCGGCCTACTATAGGAGAGTTGCGTTCCCTGCCCAACAAAGCCTGGGACCGGAGGTTTCCCCCGACGGCCCAAATCCACTAGGTTCCCGCCATGTCCGCCAGCCCCCTCCCTCCGACGCCCGTCATGCCCCGTTCCTGGCCGTTCGAGGAGGCGCAGAAGCTGGTCGAGCGGATGGAGAAATCGGGCAAGCCGGTGGCGTTGTTCGAAACCGGGTACGGGCCATCCGGGCTGCCGCATATCGGCACGTTCGGCGAGGTCGCGCGCACCTCCTGGGTCCGGCGCGCGTTTACCGAACTGACCGGGCTGCCGAGCAAGCTGCTGGCGTTCAGCGACGACATGGACGGGCTGCGCAAGGTGCCGGACAATGTGCCGAACAAGGACATGCTGGCCGGCTATCTCGGCAAGCCGTTGACCCGTATCCCCGACCCGTTCGGCACCCATTCGAGCTTTGGTGCGCACAACAACGCCCGGCTGCAGAGCTTTCTGGACAGCTTCGGCTTCGAATACGAGTTCGCCTCGTCCAGCGAGTACTATGCCTCTGGCCGCTTTGACGACGCGCTGCGGCAGATCCTGCGCAAGCACGACCAGATTGTCGGCGTGATCCTGCCGACGCTCGGCCCGGACCGGCGCGCCACCTATTCGCCGATCCTGCCGGTGCATCCCGAGACCGATGTGGTGATGCAGGTGAAGCTGGAGGTGCTGGACACTGAAACCGGCATGGTCGCATGGACCGATCCTGCCACCGGGGCGCGGTACGAGACCTGCATCCTTGGCGGCGGCGGCAAGTGCCAGTGGAAGGCCGATTGGGCGATGCGCTGGCATGCGCTGGGCGTGGACTACGAAATGTCCGGCAAGGATCTCATCGACAGCGTCAGGTTGTCCGGTGCCATCTGCCGCATCCTCGGCAGCACGCCGCCGGTCGGCTTCACCTATGAGCTGTTCCTCGACGAACAGGCGCAGAAGATCTCCAAGTCCAAGGGCAACGGGCTCTCGGTGGAGGAATGGCTGCGCTACGCCCCGCCGGAATCGCTCAGCCAATACATGTACAACCAGCCGCAGCGCGCCAAGCGGCTGTATTTCGACGTCATCCCCAAGGCGGTCGACGAGTACATCGCCAATGCGCTGAAGGGCCAGGGCCAGGCGGCGCACGAAAAGCCCGCCAACCCCGTCTGGCATATCCACGACGGCCGCATCCCGCAGGAGGCGCATTCGCCGCTGTCCTTCGCCATGCTGCTCAACCTGGCCAGCGTGGTGAATGCCGAGAACCCCGATATCCTATGGGGCTTCATCCGCCGCTATAACCCCGGCGCCACGCCCGAGGACATGCCGCTGCTGGCACGGCTGGTGGAATATGCACTGGCTTACTACCGCGACTTCGTCCGTCCGGCGAAGCAGTATCGTGCCGCCTCGGAGATCGAGCGCGCCGCGCTGGTTGATCTGCACGGCGAACTCGCCAAGCTCGCCCCCGACTCGCCAGCCGAGATGATCCAGGATGTACTTTACGAGATCGGCAAGCGTCATTCCTTCCCGGAACTGCGCGCCTGGTTTGGTTGTCTGTACCAGGTGCTGCTGGGCCAGCAGGAAGGCCCGCGCTTCGGCCAGTTCATCGCCCTGTACGGCATCGCAGAGACCATGGCGCTGATCGACGGGGCGCTAGCTCGCGAACCGGCGTGACGGGGTGGCTAGGGTAGGATGAAGGCGGCGCTGCGTCATCTACCCGCGGTGCTCGGTGTTGCCCTGCTCGGTGGCGCGATCTGGGTGGTGCAACACGAGTTTCAATCCCTCAAGCTGGCTGACATCAAGGCGGCGCTGGCGGCAATCCCGACGGTGCAGCTCTGGATTGGCGTCGGCTGGACGCTGGCGGCCTATGCGCTGCTGACCGTCTACGACCGGATGGCGACGATCTATGCCGGGCGGGCGGTCAGCTATGGCCGCGCGGCGTTTGCGTCGTTCTGCGCCTATACCCTGGCGCATAATCTTGGATTTGCGGCCGTGTCCGGTGCCGCGGTGCGCTACCGGCTGTATGCCCATTGGGGCCTGACTCCGCTGCAGATCGGCAAGGTGGTGGCGTTCTGCTCGCTGACCTTCATCCTCGGCGGGCTGGTGCTCGGTGGCGTGGTGCTGCTGGCCGAGCCGCAGGCGCTGCCGATCTCGACCAGCCGCCTGCCCGACTGGATGCGCCAGTTGATCGCCGCGGCGCTGCTGTTCACCGCCGCGGCCTATGTCGTGTTGTCCGGCGCGATCGGCCGGGTGCGGGTGTTCGGCCACGACGTCGACTTGCCGTCCTGGCGCATGGCGCTGCTGCAAACCCTGTTGGCCACAGCGGACATGGCGGTCACAGCCGCCATCCTGCACGCGCTGTTGCCGCCGATCCCAGGCCTGTCCTTCATCGGCCTGATGGGCATCTATGTCGCGGCCTACTTGGCAGGGCTGGCCGCCAATATTCCGGGCGGCATCGGGGTGTTCGACACCGTGATCCTGCTTGGGCTGTCGCCCTATCTGGAACCGCCTGTGATCGTGGGCGGGATCGTGGTGTTCCGGCTGTATTACTACATCGTACCGCTGTTCCTCGCCGGAGCGCTGTTTGCCGGCAACGAAATGCTGTTGCGCGGACGTGGCGTGATGGCCGGCACCGCCACGCTCGCCGGGGTGCAGACCATCGCGCGCTGGAGCCAGCCGGATTTTGCGGTCGCCACCGTGGTGGGGGCCGTCGCGCTGTGCGGCGCGATGCTGCTGGGGATGGGGGCGGTGGATGCGCTGGGCGATTATTCCTGGATCGCGCCGGCCTGGAGCCTGCCGTCCTGGCTGGAGCCGTTGTTCAACCCGGCCGGTGCCTTTGTTCCCAGCCTGATCGGCGCGGCCCTTGTGGTGCTGTCGATTGCGCTGACCCGGCGCGTGACGCTGGCCTGGGGGCTGACGATCGCGCTGCTGCTGATCGTGGCCGTAGTCACCGCGGTGCGCGGCGAGCATTTCTGGATCCCCGGGCTGCTGCTGGCCGCCGCCGGCCTGCTCTCGCCGTTCCGCCGCCTGTTCTATCGTCAGGCGCGGCTGCTCAGCGGCGGGCTGGACCCGACGCGTGCCGCCGCGCCGCTGCTGCTGGCCGGCAGCGTGCTGATGCTGGCCACCTTCGAACCGCGCCTGACCCTGCTGGCGCGCGAATCCTGGTGGCAGCTGGTGCTGTCGCCCGACCTGCCGAACGTGGTGCGAGTCAGCGTGCTGCTCGCGGTGCTGATCGGGCCGGTGGCGATCTGGGGCCTGGTCCGCCCCGGCCGAGTGACCGCCAACCTCTGGGACGCCGACGCACAAGCTCGCTATCGCGCCCTAGGCGCGGAACCGCCACCCCAGGCCGACGGGCTGTTGTGGGGCGAGGCCGGACGCGCCGCGATCCCGTTCCGCCGCGTCGACGGCGTGCTACTCGGCTTCGGCGATCCGGCCGGCGCCGCATCGGACCGTGTTTCCGCGATCTGGCGGCTGCGCGACCTCGCGGTGCAGGAGGGGCTGCATCCCGCCGTCTGGCGCGCCGGACGCGCGTTGCTGCCGGTCTATGGCGATATCGGTCTGGCTGCCCTGGCGCTCGACGCCGCCGGGCTGCCGCGCGCCGATGCCGAAGATTCACCCGTGCCGCACGCGACCAGATTCCTGGCCTGCGTTGCCGAGCGCGACTTGCCCGTCTTGTTGCCATTGCTGCCGGAGCTTGCGGTTGGGGGGCGGGAAGAAAGGCGGGGGCTTCGCCCCTCGACTCCACCAGGGTCCGAGACCCTGGACCTCGATCATTGAGCGCCTTCGGCCAAGCGCGGCCGCCAGATTGTGGATGCCGTTGATGACTTTGCCGTCTCTGCTTGCCGCTACCGCCGAATTCTGCCGCCATCGCGCCCGGCAGGTGGTCTTGGTTGGACTGGTCCTCGGGGTACTCGGCGCCGCGCTGGCGGCATTGCGCCTCGGCGTGACCACCGACACCGATGCCTTGTTCGATGCCGCCCTGCCCTGGCGCCAGCGCGAGATTGCCTTGGCGGCGGCGTTTCCGCAGTTCAGCGACCTCCTGGTCGCCGTGGTCGAGGGCGCCACGCCCGAGGAGGCCGAGGAAACCGCCGCCAGCCTGGCCGCCGCATTGTCGGCTGACACGGTGCATTTCCGCTTTGCCCGCCGGCCGGACGCTGATCCGTGGTTCGCCCGCAACGCCCTGTTGTTTCTCGACGAGCCGGACCTCGCCGAATTGCTCGACCGCACGATCGACGCCCAGCCTTTCCTTGGCCAGCTCGCCTCCGATCCCAGCGCGCGCGGCTTGTTCGCCACTCTGGCCTTGGTCGCCATGGGCGTGGACCGCGGCGAAGCCTCGCTCGACAGCTTTCGGCCGGCCCTGCAGGGCTTCGAGCGCGCGCTGGCCGATGCCGCCGCCGGCACGCCATCACCGCTCTCCTGGCAGCGCCTGTTGGGCGGCAAACTGGTCGAGCTTGCCGGGCCGCGCCGCCTGGTGCTGGCGAAGGCGCGGCTCGACCTTGGCGCCCTGGAGCCCGGCGGGGCCGCCACCGCCGTCTTGCGTGCCGCCGCTGCGGGGATCCCGGCGGTCAAGGCCGGACGCGCAACCGTCCACGTCACCGGCACGGTCGCCCTGGCCGACGAGGAATTCGCCACCGTGGCGGAGGGGGCGGCGACCGGAATGATCATCAGCGCGGCGCTGGTGTTGCTCTGGCTGGTGCTGGCGGTGCGCTCCTGGCGGCTGATCGTGGCCATTGTCGCCACGTTGGTGCTTGGCCTGTTGCTCACCACCGGGTTTGCTGCACTCGCGGTGGGGTCGCTGAACCTGATCTCGATCGCGTTCGCCGTGCTGTTTGTCGGCATCGCCATCGACTTCGCCATCCAGTTCTGCGTGCGCTACCGCGAGAAGCGGCTGGATGCCGGGGATGCCAGCCTGGCGCTGACCGAGACCATGCTGTCGGTCGGGCCGCAGATCGTACTGGCCGCCTTGGCCATCGCCGCCGGGTTCCTCGCCTTCGTGCCAACCAGCTTTCGCGGCGTGGCCGAGCTCGGGCTGATCGCGGGTACTGGCATGCTGGTGGCGCTCGTCTGCACGCTGACCTTCCTGCCGGCCTGTCTGATTCTGTTGCAGCCGCGCGGCGAGGCCGCCGAGATCGGCTTTGCCTGGGCCGGACGGGCCGAGGTCATGCTGTTGCGCGCGCGGTTGCCGGTGGCGGCGGCGTTCGCGGTGTTGTGCCTGCTGGGCGTCGTGCTGTTGCCGCGGCTCGAATTCGACAGCGACCCGCTGCACACCAAGGATGCCGGCACCGAGGCGATGGCCACCCTGCGTGTGCTGATGGATGATCCGTTGACCTCGCCGTACACCGCCGATGTCTTGGCGGGCTCGCCGGAGGAGGCCGATGCGCTGATGGTGAGGCTGCGCGCCCTGCCGCTGGTAGCCGAGGTGGTCAGTCTGACCAGCCTGGTGCCGGCCGGACAGGCAGCCAAACTGCCGCTGGTGGCCGATGCCGCCAGCATCCTGGGCGCCACACTGGCGCCGCGCACCGCCGCAGCCCCGGTCACGCCGGCCGATCTGCGCCTGGCGATCCAGACCGCGCGCGCCGAGATCGAGCGCGTGCTGCCTCGCCTGAAACCCGGCGACCCCATGCACGGCATCGCGGCCGCACTCGCCATACTGGCCACCGCGCCAGACGCCCGGCTGGTCGCGATGGACGCCGCCCTGACCCGCTTTCTGCCGGCCCAGCTCGACCGCTTGCGCCAGGCGCTCCAGGCCGGACCGGTGACCCTGGCCGAGCTGCCGGCCGAGCTGGCGCGGGACTGGCGCCTGCCGGATGGGCGGGTGCGGGTGCAGGTCAGCGCCAAGCCGGAGGGCCGGGACGCGGCGGGGCTGCATCGTTTTGTCGAGCAGGTGCGGGCAGTCGCCCCCGGAGCCGGCGGATCAGCAGTCACGATCACCGAGACGGCAGGCACTATCGTTGGCGCATTTCGTACGGCTGCCATCGGCGCCGTGGTAGCAATCGCCGTTCTGCTGCTAGCAATCATGCGCCGGCCGCGCGATGTGGCGCTGGTGATGGGGGCGTTGCTGGCCTCTGCGCTGTTGACGGTGCCGGTGGCGGTGTTGCTGCCGCTACCGCTCAACTTCGCCAATATCGTGGCACTGCCGCTGCTGCTCGGCGTGGGCGTGTCGTTCAACATCTACTTCGTGCTGAACCGCAGCGCCGGCGCTACTCGCTTCCTGGGCACCGCCACCGCCCGTGCGGTATTGTTTTCCGCGCTGACCACGGCCACCGCGTTTGGCTCGCTGGCCGCCAGCGGCCATCCGGGCACCGCCAGCATGGGGGCACTGCTGCTTTGGAGCCTCGGCGCCACGCTGCTGGTCACCTTCGTGCTCCTGCCGGTGGTGCTGACATGGGGGCGCCAGCCGAGGCTGGTGGCGCTGTTGGCAGCCGGACTTGCCACTGCGATGCCATCGTATGGCTGGGCCGATACGCTCGTGCCGCCCACCGTGGCGCTCCAGGGTGGCCCGGTCGCTACCGCTGTCTGGCGGTTCGATGCCCCGGTCACGGCGACCGGCAGCCTGGCGCTTGAATGGACCGACACGCTTGGGCGCGTGGTCGAACGACGCCGCACGACACTCGACCTGCGCGCCGTCCGCGAGGTAGCGATCCCGCTCGACATGCGCAGCGCGCTGGCGATGGAGAATCGCCTCGCCGCCGTGCTGAACCTGACCGGCCAACCCGCACGTCACGCCGAGGCGCGTTTCATCGCTCGGCCGGGACCGCAGGCAACCGGGGCGGGGTGGACCGACTGGCACGCCATGATGTGGCAGGGCCGCGACGCCGCTGCCTATCGCACGCTGCAAACTCTTGGCGTGGCGGGTGGCAAGGCGATCGGCAGCCGGGCAGCGCTATACGACCCTGCCGCCGTCGACCGGCAGACCGCGCCGCTGATCGCCGGGAATGGCCGCTGGTATGTCGAGAACATCGCTACTGACTTCTACGCCAATTATCACCGTTGGCGCCCGGAGCACCCCTCGGTCACCTGGCTATGGGACGAAACCCGCCGCCGGCAGCGCGAAAACCCGGCCGATGCCTCGGTCAACTTACGCGAACCCAGCCTGTCCGATCCCGTCTGGATCGCGCGCATCCAGGAACGGCTGCGGGCCACGGTGCGCCACCAGGCGCCGTTTGGTCCGTATTTCTACAACCTGGCCGACGAGGCGGCGATCGCCGATCTCGCCGCCGCCTGGGATTTCGATTTTTCCCCGGCGTCGCTTGCAGGCTTTCGCGGCTGGCTGCGCACCCAATATCGCGACCTCGCGGCGCTCAATCGCCAATGGGGCGCCAGCTTCGCTGCCTGGGACACGGTCATGCCGCCCACCACCACCCAGGCGATGACCCGCACCGACCGCAACTGGTCCGGTTGGGCCGACTTCAAGGCGTGGATGGACATCGCCTTCGCTCGCGCCCTGCGCGCCGGCACCGACGCGGTGCATGCCGCCGACACGACGGCGCTGGCCGGCATCGGCGGGGCGCAGATCCCTGGCTGGGGCGGCTACGACTACGGCCTGCTCGCCACGGCGCTGGATGTCATCGAGCCTTACAACGAGGCCAACAACGTCGAGATCGCCCGGTCGCTGAACCCTGCCCTGGTGCTGCTCAGTACTTCCTTCGGCAGCGGCCCGGCGGAGGCCGGCCAGATCTGGCGCGCCGCCCTGCTGGGCAGCCGTGGCTTGGTGGTATGGGATGAGAACAGCGACTTCCTGGCCCAGGACGGAACGCCGGGTCCGCGCGGGCTGGCGCTGGCGCCGACCATCCGCGAGTTGGCCGGCGGCATCGGCGCCCAGCTGATCGCCAGCACCCCGCATTTTGACCAGGTTGCCATCGTCTATTCCCAAGCCAGCTTCCGCACCCAATGGATGCTCGCGCGCTTGCGTGAAGGCGGCGATTGGACCGCGCGCAATGCCGAAACCGAGTGGAACGCGGTCCCGCCGCACCGCGCCGCCCGCATGCGCGCCGCGCGCCTGCTGTCCACATTGGGCGCCCAGCCGCGCTGGCTCACCGCTGATCTCGTGGCCGGCGGCGCGCTGCGGCCAATGGACAAGAACGCGGCCAAGAGCGGCGGCGGCCTGCGCCTGCTGGTGCTGCCCGAGGTGATCGCGCTGTCCGATGCCGAAGCCGCCGAGATCCGTGGCTTCGTCGCCCGCGGCGGTATCGTGCTGACGATGGGCGAGGTCGGGCGCTATGACGGGCGCAGCCGCCTTTTGCCGCGCCCGCAACTCACCGACCTCGCGCCGGCCCGTGCCACGGCCCATCTGCCGGACGACGACGTCCGCGCGCTGCCGGCCCTTGCCGCGTTGCTGACCCGGGCGCGGGTGCAACCCACCATCAGCGTCGCCGCCGCCAATGGCGCCCCGCATCCGGGTATCGAAACCCGCCTCCTGCGCAACGGCGGCGTCATCCTGGCCGGGTTGCAACAGACGGCTATCGATGGCAGCTCCGACATCGTCTTGACCGTGCCGCCTGGCCACAGCGCCACCGATTTGCGTCGCGGCATCCGTATCGCGGAGTCCGAACCCGGCCGATTGCGCCTGCGCCTGACCGGGGCCGAGCCGTTGCTGCTGGCGCTGTCGCCCGCCCGCCTGCCGTCTCCCACCCTTGCTGCGCCGCCGGGCATCCGCGCCGGCGAGGTGGCGGTGTTGCGCCTGGGCCTCGCCGGTCCGTCGTTGGCCACGGCCCCGGTCCTGCGCGTCGATGTCAGCGGCCCGGACGGCGCTCCGCGTCCCAGCCTGTCCGGCAATGTCACGCTGCGCAAGGGCACCGCGAGCTGGCCGCTGCCACTCGCCGCCAGCGATCCGTCGGGGCTGTGGCATGTCCGACTTACTGACATACTGTCTGGCGCCACCGATCGGCTGGCACTGCCAGTGCTGCCATAAGGCGCCGGTTATTTCTCCTTCGCGCGCTCGATCACCAGCTTTAGCACGATGTCGGGCGACTGCTTGCGGTTGTACACATTGCCGCTGGCCAGCGTCTTGCCGTCCATGCCCGTTTCCAGCCGCCGCAGCGATGTCGCGACCGCGGTCACAAAGCTCAACAAATGCTCCGTGGCGTCAGTCTCTGTGCCGCGGATGAATACCGGTCCCGGCTTGCCCTGGCGAAAATCCATCACCCCGCCGATTGCCGCCGAGCGGGATTGCAGCGCCACATAGGTGCCGTGACGGACAAACTGGATGTCCATCAGGAAGCTCTGCGCCACGCGGTCCACCACCAGGCTAATGACCTGCTGGCAGCCGGTATCCGGACAACTGATTACCCGCGTGTCGCCCACCACCTCGCGCCCAGCAACCTGGGTGATCCGCACCACCCGCTCCATCGCCGCCTTGGCTCCGGCGCGCGGCGAGACCAGCGGAATCGAGCCCAGCTGAGATTGCAGCGACAACGGAGCGGCGCGCCCGTCATCACTCGGTGGCTTGGTCGGTTGCGCGTGCGCGGCGCCCAGCATGGCAGCCAGGGCGAGGATCGGCGTCACACAGGTGGCGAACTTGAAGACGAGCATGGTTCTTTCATACCACAGCGTATCCTACCGGGTCATTACCCCGTCGTCGCCGAGCGCCGCCGCCGCCGTTCCGGCCGCACCGGGGCCGGGGGCGTGGCCGCCACTTCGTCGGGGCTGGCGAGCGCAGCCAGGATCGCCTCGCGCAGCTGGTTCAGCCGGCGCTCGTTCTCCACCTTCAGGCCGAACACGTCCTTGACATAGAACACGTCCACCGCTCGCTGGCCGTAGGTGCTGACATGTGCCGAGGCGATCTGAAGGCCCTGTTCGCTGATCGCCGCCGTTACGTCGTGCAACAGCCCCGACCGGTCGCGCCCGTTCACCTCGACCACCGTGTGGGTGTTGGACGCGTGATTGTCGATCACCACCCGCGGCGGCACATGGATCGCCCGCAACCGCTGGCCCAGCACCGCCTTGTTGGCCTTGCGGATTTCCGTCGCCAGCTTCAAGCGCCCCGACAACGCTTGTTCGATGAGCACCGCCAGCCGAGCCAGCCGGTGCGGCGCGTCGAACACGCCGCCGGCCGCGTCTTGGATCCAGAACGTATCCAGCGCCATCCCGTTGGTCAGGGTATGAATGCGCGCATCCACGATCGAGGCGCCGGCCACGGCCAATGCACCGGCGATCCGGCTGAACAGCCCGGCATGGTCGGCGGCGTAAACAGTCACTTCCGTGACGGCGCGCGCCGGCAACGGCTGGGTGTCCACCGTCAGCGGCGCCTGTCGTGCCTCGGCCGCGCGGATCATCCGGGCGTGGCGCGCATGCGTCTCGGGATCGAACGACAGCCAGTAGCCGCCATAGCCCAGGGCGTGAAACGTCTCCACCGCGTCCGCCGGCCAGTCCGACAGCAACAGCCGCGCCGCCTCCTTGGCGCGCTGGACGCGGACATCGCGCTCGGCGGTGGAAAGCCCGCCCGCCAGCACCTCGGCGACGCGGGCATAGAGCTCGCGCAGCAAGGTCGCCTTCCAGCCGTTCCACACCTTGGCCGACACCGCCCGCATGTCCGCCACCGTCAGCACCAGCAGAAGTCGCAGCCGTTCTGGCGACTGAATCGTCTCGGCTAGGTCGAGAATGGTCTTGGGGTCATCGATATCGCGCTTGAATGCACTCTGGCTCAGCAGCAAGTGGTGCAGCACCAGCCAGGAGACCATCTCGGTTTCCTCCGCCGACAGGCCGAGCGCGGGACCCACCTGCAGGGCCACCTCGGCGCCCAGCTCGGAATGGTCGCCGCCGCGCCCCTTGGCAATGTCATGCAGCAGCATCGCTACATACAGCGCCCGCCGGCTCTGCAGATGATCGACCAACCCGCTCGCCACGGGGGCGATCAGCGCCAGCTCGCCGCGCTCCAGCGTATTGAGGATACGCACCGCCTCGATCGTGTGCTCGTCCACCGTGAACACGTGATAGGTGTCGAATTGCATCTGCCCGACAATGCGCGCCCAGTCGGGCAATAGCCGGCCGATAATGCCGCTCTCGTTCATGATCGACAGCCACTGCGCGCCATCGGCCCGGTTGTGCTCGGTATCGCGCCCACATAACAGATCGAGGAAGATCGCCGCCGCCTCGGTATTGCCGCGCAGCCCCTGCGCCCGGCGCTCATTGCGGATCAATTGCCGCACTGCCAGCGGATGCAGCGTCAGGTTGCGGTCGCGCGCTACCTGCAGGCAGCGCAGCATCTGGATCGGTTCCTTGTCGAACTCCCGCCCCGCCACCGGCAACAGCTTGCCGTCCGCCAGCACGAACCCCACCGCCAGCAGCTTCGCATCCGCCTCCCGCGCCGTCGCCGGCGGCCCGAGGGCGGCGCGCACCAGCGCCGGCTCCAGCACCCGGGTCAGTCGGATCACCTCGCGCGCGGTCAGGAAGAAATGGCGCATGAAGCGCTCCACCCCATCCTGCCGGCCGTGCCGGGTATAGCCCATGCGCGCGCCGATCACCGGTTGCAGGTCGAAGGTCAACCGGTCCTCGGCCCGCCCGGCCACGTAGTGCAGGTGAAACCGCAGCGTCCACAGGAAGTCCCACGACCGTCGCATGTGGCGGTGTTCGTCCGCCGTCATTATCACGCTACCCGGCGTCGCCGCGGCCCCGACCAGCTGGGCAAAGGTGGTGTCGGGATAGATGTACTTGTTGATCCAATAGAGCGTCTGCAGGTCGCGCAGCCCGCCGCGCCCTTCCTTCACATTCGGCTCCACCACGAACGGCGTGTCGCCATAGCGCCGGTGCCGGGCATCGCGCTCGGCCTGCTTGGCGGCGATGAACTTCGCAACCCCGGCCTCGGCACAGGCGGCACGGAACGCCTCCTGGAAGGCCTCGAACACCGGCACATCGCCGGCAATGTGGCGTGCGTCGAGCAGGGAGGTGCGCACCGTGATGTCGCCGCGCGCCTCACGCAGGCAATCCTCGATCGAGCGCGTGGCGTGCCCGACCTTGAGCCCGAGATCCCAAAGGATATAGAGCATGAACTCCACCGCCGCCTGAGCGTCGCGCGAAGCGTCGCCCGGCGTCAGGAACAGCAGGTCGATATCGCTGAATGGCGCCAGCACTCCGCGGCCATAGCCGCCGGTCGCCGCCAGGCACAGCCGCCCCACCTGGCCAGGTGTCACCGCCAGCGCATGCTCGTGCAGTGCCACCACCAGCGTATCTGTCAGCCGGCTTAGCGCCCCGGCCGCCTCCAGCCCCTGGATGCGGCTCTGCTCGAAGCTGTCACGCATCAGCACCTGCATGCGCCCCAAATGCCGACGCAGCACCGCCAGCGCCGCATCGCGCTCCAACGGCGCGTCATCCGTACCACGCAGCGCTGTGCGCAACTGGGTCAGCGCGCCATCCGCGAGATCGGCAAGGTTGGTCGGTTCAAGCATCCAGCCGATGTTAACCCCTGTCACAACGGGCGCAACCGTTCAGGTGAGGGCCGCCGATGCCAGGTGGAATCGGCCGAAGGCAGGAAGGCAAGGGAGCATGTTCTTTTTTGAAAAAAAGAACCAAATAACTTTTATCCATAAAGAACGGCAGGCGACACGCGCAAATGAATGAAAGTCTTTTTGCTTCTTTTTCTACAGAAAAAGAAGATTCTTCCTTCCTATACCAACCCCCTCAACCGATACAAAGCTTCGAGCGCCTTGCGCGGCGTCAGCGCGTCGGGATCCACCGCCATCACCGCCTCGCGCAGATGATCGACCGTCTCGACTTCCGTCTCCGGTGCCGCCGCGGCAAACAACGGCAGCGCCGCCGCCTCTGTCAGCCGCCCCGCCCGCGTCTCCAGCGCCGCCAGGATCGAACCGGCCCGCTTCACCACCGGCAAGGGCACGCCCGCCAGCCGCGCCACATGCACGCCCCAGGACCGTCCGCCGGCCCCCTCGGCGACCTCATGCAGGAACACCACGTCCTGCTTCCACTCCTTCACCCGCATCGTATGCGGTGCCAGCCGCGGCAACTCCGCTGTCAGCTGCGCCAACTCATGGAAATGGGTGGCGAAGATCGTCCGGCACCGCACCGAATTATGCAGCGCCTCCAGCACCGCCCAGGCGATCGCCAGCCCATCCAGCGTCGCCGTCCCGCGCCCGATCTCATCCACCACCACCAGGCTGCGCGGCCCCGCCTGGTGCAAAATCGCCGCCGTCTCCGTCATCTCCACCATGAAGGTCGACCGCCCGCGCGCCAGATCGTCCGACGCCCCCACCCGGCTGAACAACCGATCCACAATCCCGATCCGCGCCGCCGCCGCCGGCACCGGCAATCCCGCCTGCGCCAAGATCACCACCAGCGCGTTCTGCCGCAGAAACGTGCTCTTGCCCGCCATGTTCGGCCCGGTCAGCAACAACACCCGCCGATCCGCCGAAAGATTGCAGTCATTCGGCACAAACACCGCCGAGCCGGCGAGCGCGGCCTGCACCACCGGATGCCGCCCGGCACTGATATGCAGCGCCTCATCCTCGCCCAACTCCGGCCGGCACCAGGTTCCTCCCTCCGCCAACCGCGCACACCCCAGCAACACATCCAGCCGCGCGAGCGCCGCCGCACACCCCGCCAGCGCATCGGCTTCCTTTAACGCCGCCGCCACAAGGTGCGAAAAAATCGCCCGCTCCCGCGCCAACGCCCGCTCCGCCGCCTCTGATATCCGCCGGTCCAATTCCGACAATTCCGGACAGGTAAATCGCGCCCCGTTCGCCATCCCCTGCCGCAAAGTCAACTCGGCAAACCCGCGCAGCTTCTCCACCGAAGCCGCCCCCACCTCCACCACAAACCCCAACTGCGCATGGTGCTTGATCTTCAAACTCGCCACGCCATAGCGCTGGGCGAAATCCAGCTGCATCCCGGCAATCACCCGCCGGCTGTCATCGCGCAACCCACGCTCGGCATCCAGCTCGGCATCGAACTCCGCCCGGATCGCCCCATCCTCCATCCGCACCGGCGCCGGTTCCGCCAGCGCCGCCGCCAACCGTCCCTGCACCCCCCGGGCCACATCCAGCCCCGCGACAACCGCCGCCAGCACCCCCGGCAGCGGCCCATCCAACACGGCAACAGCCGCATGCGCCGCCCCCAACCCCTGCGCCAACGCCACCAGATCCCGCGGCCCCCCGCGCCCCAGCGACAACCGCCCGAGGGCCCGCGCCATATCCGGCACCCCTCGAAGAATCGCCCGCAGCTCCACCGCCACCCCAGGATGCGCCAACAGCCAAACCCACCCATCCTGCCGCGCCGAGATGGCGGAAATCTCCGTCAGCGGCGCCCCCAGCCACTCTGCCAGCAACCGCGCCCCCGCCGCCGTCTGCGTCCGCTGCACCGCCGACAGCAGCGTATGCGCCACCCCCCCATCCCGCGCCCGCGTCACCTCCAAACTCGCCCGCGTCGCCGCATCCATCTCCAGCCGCCCCGACACCCCCAACGGCACCGGCGGCGCCAACCGCGGCATCTGCCCCGCCTGCGTCCCCCGCACATACTCCAGCGCCAGCCAGGCCGCCCCCGCCTCCGCCTCGCTGAACGCCCCAAACGCCTCCAGACTCACCGCCCCAAACGCCTCGGCCAACTTCCGCTGCGCCACCGCCGCCGACGGCACCGCCTGCTCCGGCCCCCGCTTGCTCGCCCAATCCCCCAGATCAATGCCCCCAGCCACCAAGATCTCCGCCGGATCCAACCGCCCCAGCAACGCCGGCACCCCCCCCGCCGCCACTTCCTGCGTCTCAAACAACCCCGTCGAAACATCCAGCCAGGCCGCCCCCACCACCCGCCCGATCTCACACACCGCCAACAACAAATTCGCCCGCGCCGACTCCAACAGCGCATCCTCGGTCAAAGTCCCCGGCGTAATCAGCCGCACCACCGCCCGCTTGATCGGCGCCTTGCCCACCCGAAGCTTCGGGTCCTCCATCTGCTCCCCAACCGCGACCCGGAACCCCCGCCGGATCAACCGCGCCAGATACGCCTCCGCCGCATGCACCGGCACCCCACACATCGGAATCGGCTTCCCCGCATGTTCCCCCCGATGCGTCAACGCAATATCCAGCGCCGCCACCGCCGCCACCGCATCCTCGAAAAACATCTCGTAGAAATCGCCCATCCGGAAAAACAACAACGCATCCGGATGCTCCGCCTTCAACGCAAACCACTGCGCCATCGCGGGCGTGGCGTCCTTGGGAGCAGGGGTGGCGGGAGTCGTGTTCATGCCGATGATTTAGCAGCCCTCCAGGTTTCCCGACAGAGAAGCCAGGCGGACCCGCTTTCATCCCGCTGGGACAGCGCAACAGCGCCCGACATTTCGCGCGATCCGGGCTGGTGTTCCCGGCGACCGCGGTTCAGTGTGGGGCCATCAGGACGGCAATGCACCGGCCTGCCCACGGAAGGATGATGGGCATGCCGGCCGACGCAACGACTGCCGAGCGACAACCCCTTGGCCCGATGGCACCGCCGAGCCCGGATACACCCGCCACCGGAACAGGCGGACTGCTGCAACGGTTGCGGGCGCGCTACAGTGAAACCGCCCGCACCGCGCCGCGCCTCAAAGGGTGGCGCGCCTATGCCAATCTGGCACGCGGCTACAGCGAATATCTGCGCGGCACCGCATCGGTTCGCGCCCGTCCGGTCAAGCTGGTGTTCGACGTGACCAACGCCTGTCAGCTCGGCTGCCTACTCTGCCCCACCGGCAATGGCATGGCGGAGCGCCGCACCGGCCATGCTGACGAGGAACTGTTCCGCAAGCTGATGGACCAGGTCGGCGACGACGTCTTCATGGTGGATTTCTTCAACTGGGGTGAGCCGCTGCTCAATCCGCGCATCGACACCCTGATCGCCATGGCGCGGGCGCGCGGCATCGTCAGCACCATCAGCACCAATCTCAGCCTGCGGCTCAGCGACGAGCGGATCGACAGGATCATCACCAGCGGCATCGGCGAAATCAGCGTCTCGCTTGACGGCGCCTCGGCCGCCACCCACCAGCATTACCGCCGCAAGTCCGACTTCGACCTGATCTGCGCCAACATGCGCCGGCTGGCCGCCGCACGAAAGCGCCTCGGGCGCTCCACCCCCCTGCTCTCCTGGCAGTTCATCGTCTTCCGCTTCAACGAGCACGAGATCGAGCGCGCCCGCACCATGGCCGCCGACTTCGGCTTCGACCGGATCAACGTCCGACCGCCCTTTCTGGACACCGACCGCTACGACCTGACCGACGAGGAACGGGCGGAGATCGCCCAATGGGCGCCCGTCAACCCGCAATACGCCACCCATGTTTCCGGCGCGCCGATGCGCTCGCGCTGTGGCTGGCATTACACCACGACCACGCTGAATTGGGATGGCACGGTCTCGCCATGCTGCACCACCTTCAAGGAATCCGATGATTTCGGCTCGCTCGGCCGCCATGGTGAATACGCCCTGGCCGACGTGGTCAACAACGACGCGTTCCGCACCGCGCGCGCCCACATCGCCAACCCTGCTCTGCCTGGCGGCGATGTGGTGTGTGCGCGATGCCCGTCCCCGAGCATCATGGACTACCACCGCCACGTCTATCGCCGCATCGCCATGCTGACCGGCGTTGCCGTCATCGAGGCAATCCGCCGTGGATTTCGCCGCCTCTTCGGCCGGCCCCCAGCCACGGCATAGCGAGAGGGCAATCGGTATCGCAGCCCGCATTTGCACCGGATCAGCCCCGGCCAAATGAATGGGATCAAGACGCCCCCGGCCTTTTGCCGCCGGAGGCTCTCCTGCCGCGACACAACCGCGCCCCTAGATGGCGTTGACATTCAGCGTGTCCAGATGAACGCGCAGGCGATTGACAGGATCGAGAGGAAGGCTCTCGGCGTTTGTTCGTAGCGTGTGGCGATGCGCCTGAAATGCTTGATCTTGAGGAAGAAGCGTTCGACCAAATTGCGCTCGCAGTAGAGCGCGAAGTCGCAATGAACCTGAGGTGAAGTTGTTCTGGGCGGAACCACCGCGACGGCACCCTGTTCGGCAATTGCATCGCGCAGCAATTTTGTATCATAGCCCTTGTCGCCCAGAACATGCTCGGCAGGCATGCCTTCGATCAGATTTTCGGCCTGTGTGATGTCGCTGGCCTGCCCCGGCGTGATGATAAACCGCAATGGATTGCCCATAGCATCTACCACGGCATGGATCTTTGTGGTCAATCCGCCGCGCGAGCGGCCGATCGCGCGAGCTTCAGCGCCCCCTTTTTACCCGCTGCATGCTGATGCGCGCGGACGATGGTGGAGTCGATCATGATGTATTCAAAGTCCGGATCGTCGGCCATCGCCGTAAATAGCCGGTCCCACACGCCGTCCTTGGACCATCTGGAGAAGCGGATGAACACGCTATTCCAATTCCCAAAATAATCCGGCAGATCACGCCAGGGAACACCGGTTCTCGCGAGCCACAGGATTGCTTCCACAAAGAGACGATTATCCACACCGGTCCTGCCGGGATCGCTCGACTTGCCAGGCGGATGCGGCTCAATCCGCTCCCACTGCTGGTCCTTCAACATCAACCGAACCGATGCCAGCCGACGCTCCCAGAAAGGAGCTTGAATCAGATTTCCGGCCGTGCCGGAATCCTGAATGTCAACGCCATCTAGCCCCAACCCGCCCCCAGGTCCATGATGCACCCAAATCGCCATAATCGGGGGACCCCACATGGCCGACGGCACCAGCGACACCCGCACCGCCCGCGTCTCCGGCGAGGAAGCCCTCGCCATGCACGCCGCCTACCCCCCCGGCAAGCTCGCCACCCGCCTCACCAAACCGCTCACCACCGCCCGCGACCTCTCCCTCGCCTACTCCCCCGGCGTCGCCGAGCCCTGCCTGCACATCGCCCGCGACCCCTCCCTCGTCTACGATTACACCTCCAAGGGCAACATGGTCGCCGTCATCTCCAACGGCACCGCCGTCCTCGGCCTCGGCAACCTCGGCGCTCTCGGCGCCAAGCCCGTCATGGAAGGCAAGGTCGCCCTCTTCAAACGCTTCGCCGACGTCGACGGCATAGACCTCTGCATTGACACCGAAGACGTCGACCAGTTCATCAACGCCGTCCGCTACCTCGGCCCCAGCTTCGGCGGCATCAACCTGGAGGACATCAAGGCCCCCGAGTGCTTCGTCATCGAGCAACGCCTGCGCGAACTCATGGACATCCCCATCTTCCACGACGACCAGCACGGAACCGCCATCGTCGCCGCCGCCGGCCTCATCAACGCCTGCCACCTCACCGGCCGCGACCTGAAAACCACCAAACTCGTCGTCAACGGCGCCGGCGCCGCCGCCATCGCCTGCGTCGAGCTCCTCAAGGCCATGGGCATGCACCCCATGAACATCACCCTCGCCGACACCAAAGGCGTGGTCTACCAAGGCCGCACCGAGGGCATGAACCAGTGGAAATCCGCCCACGCCGTCAAAACCGAAGCCCGCACCCTCATGGACGCCATCGAAGGTGCTGACGTCTTCTTCGGCCTCTCCGTCAAAGGCGCCCTCACCCAGGACATGGTCCGCCGCATGGCCGACAAGCCCATCATCTTCGCCATGGCCAACCCGGACCCCGAGATTACCCCCGAAGAAGCCCGCGCCGCCTCCCCCCACGCCATCATCGCCACCGGCCGCTCCGACTACCCCAACCAGGTCAACAACGTCCTAGGCTTCCCCTACATCTTCCGCGGTGCCTTCGACGTCCGAGCCTCCACCATCAACGAACCGATGAAAATCGCCGCCGCCGAAGCCCTCGCCCTCCTCGCCCGCGAAGACGTCCCCGACGAAGTCAACGCAGCCGGCGGCGGCAAACGCCTCCAATTCGGCCCCGAATACATCATCCCCAACGCCTTCGACCCCCGCCTCATCTCAACCCTCCCCCCCGCCGTCGCCCGCGCCGCCATGGACTCCGGCGTCGCCCGCAAACCCCTCGCCGACCTCCGCCGATACACCCGCGAACTCACCGGCCGCCTGGACCCCACCGCCAACGCCCTGGACTCCATCAGCGAGTCCGTCCGCGCCAACCCCCGCCGTGTCGTCTTCGCCGAAGGCGAGGAAGAAAAAATCGTCCGCGCCGCCGTCGCCTTCCGCAACGCCGGATACGGCACCCCCATCCTCATCGGCCGCGAAGACCGCGTCCGCGCCACCATGGCCGCCCTCGGCTTCGGCGACGTCGAAAACATCGAAATCCACAACGCCCGCCTCTCCGGCCGAAACACCAAATACGCCGAATTCCTCTACAGCCGCCTCCAGCGCCAAGGCTACCTGATCCGCGACTGCCAGCGCATGGTCAACCAGGACCGCAACGTCTTCGCCGCCTGCATGGTCGCCACCGGCGACGCCGACGCCATGGTCACCGGCCTCACCCGCTCAACCGCCGTCTGCCTCACCGACATCGGCCACGCCATCGACACCGCCCCCAACGAAATCGCCTTCGGCCTCACCCTCATGCTCGGCGACCGCGGCCACACCATCTTCATCGCCGACACCCTGATGCACTTCCGCCCCAACCCCACCCAGCTCGCCGAAATCTGCATCGGTGCCGCCACCGCCGCCCGCCGCCTCGGCCACGAACCCCGCATCGCCCTCCTCAGCTACTCAACCTTCGGCAACCAACACACCGAGCTGTCGGACACCATGCGCGAAGCCGTCAAAATCCTCGACGCCCGCAACGTCGACTTCGAATACGACGGCGAAATGTCCCCCGACGTCGCCCTGGACGACGACTACCGCGCCCTATACCCCTTCTGCCGCCTCACCGGCCCCGCCAACATCCTCGTCATGCCCGGCCTCCACTCCGCCCACATCACCTCCCGCCTCGCCCCCCGCCTGGGCGGCGGCGGCACCATCGGCCCCCTCCTGATCGGCCTCAGCCACGCCGTCCAACTCATCGCCATGGACTCCAGCGTCAGCCAAATCGTCGACATCGCCACCATTGCGGCGCATCAGGCGGTGAAGACGTAGCGAAAAGCCAAGATCGGGGCTTCGCCCCAAACCCCACCAGGGGCCGAGCCCCTGGACCTCATTCCACTGGGGGATCCCGAAGCGCACTCCGGCGCGTGAAAGCATCTCTTTCGTCCAGTTGCTTTAATACGTTTGCAATTAACTTGGCTCCAGGCTTGTCTTCTCCCAAATCGCGTTTGGCTTTCATTATACCAATGAGCCGTTTTAACAATGCGCGATCCCGAACGGTGTTCAGTTCTTCATGAAATTCGTTCATTGTAATGATAATCATATGATAAAGATACAACGCCGTATTCCCGACTCCCCGCAACACCCGTTCAGCTGTTTCTTCCCAATTGTTCGGTTTTGTTCTGATGATAGCGGCGTATAGCGTCAAAATAGAAAGCATGTTTGTGCTTTCACAATTCTTAATTGCGATCGAGAATACTTCATTCAACTTGCGAGTGGCAAATCGCGCTACGGACGCTGATGCAACAGCTCTAGGCATTTCTATAATTAACGACAACGTGCGGCGGCGCACTACATCCTCTTCTGCCGATGAATCAGTCGGCTTTTCATTAATAAATAATACCCCATTCCAGAAGCAAAATCTCGACGTCGAGATTTCCCGAGACATGGCTAACCCCACTCGATACACAACAAAATCCGAACACAATATCGCATTCACCCCCTTTATTTTTAAACTCCCTTCTATTGCATCACTATTCTTAAGAGCCGCTATCAAGGCGTGAGCATAGTTCGTCATCTTCCGTTCCGGTGTATTTGCATCATAAAGTTTGACGAATTGATTCTCGGTCCGGCGCTCGCCAAAGTACGACCTCTTAATCTCGTCCCGTATCTCAGATTTAGCCGGACCGGCCTCCAATCTCTCAGCGATCGGCTTCCAAAGATGATCCTCTTCGATCGCGCGACGTGGCCATTCCATGAACGCTAAAGGATCAACGGTTGCTGTCGGAAACCCCGACACAACGTCATTCACGACCGCCGTAAGCCGCTCCGACAAAGCATTCACAATATACGAATTGTCTCCTCCCAATGCTGTAATAACTTCCGGCAGATCATCAACACTTAAATATTCTTCGCTATCAACCATCTCTCGCAGCAATTCATGCCTCGGCGCGACATGCGCTCCAATAAAATAGGGATAAAACACTCTATACCGAAAATATACTTTCCTTCTATTTCAATAAATATTCGGTCTCGGAGAACATCTTCAAGAAGTTTTCCGTGATCAAATGACAGTAAGCTGTCAGATTTATGCCGCATACAAAAATCGTTCCAATCGTAGACAGTCGCAAACGTTTTTCTGGACTTGTGCAACCAGTACGTAAATTTTCCAATTATCTCGATCTTGTTCTTGGCTGACAAGGCTGTCCCAAAAACATTGCTCGGCCGAGATAAAAGAGAATGAACGTAACGATCAACTATCTCTATTCGATTTATAGGCTGAAAGTCACTTTCCCTGTGGAGAATTGATAAATACATTATGATGTTCGAAGGCGTCAGTGGAATGCAAAGCCCAATTAAGTCGCCATATATCTTATCTACAATTGCCGACGATAAATATTCGTCTTCTGTATCAAAGTATTGTTTCGTTAAAGACCTAATATCCGACCTTTCGAGGTGCCCGAGAGTCAGGACCTTAAATTTCTCTGTCTCTTCGGCATTGTAGATATTAAATTCTGTTTCGGCATCAACGTTCTTTGACAAAATTATAAATCGCGAGAATATTTTGAGTCCCATAAGCTCTCGAAGCAACCTCTCATGGCGCCCACAATCGAAATCATCTAAAATCAAAATCTGGTTTACTGATTGATCCCTACCCAGCGGCGCAATAAACACTTCCAAAAGTTTTTTTCTGTATTTCGGCAACGACGATGCGTTATAAAAGTGACACTCGACTCCGTGACCCTTCAGCGCCTTAAAAATTCTACTGCATAACATAGTGCCGCCGTACTCGGGATGAGTAGCGATGATAAGCGATTCTGTCGATCGAACAATGTAATCTACATCAACTTTTTCCCTCTCACTCTCAATCGGAATTTCGTTACCACTTGCGTAGTTGCTGATGTAAATATTTGGAGCGACATAAAGGGTACGGCCGCTTGGCCCGGCAAAAAGCTTGCCTTCGGCCTCGCGCGTCCATATCGACAACGCCCGCGCAGCCGATTCTTCTTGTTCTTGCTCCTCTTCCCCAACTTCATCAATGCTGGGCGTCGTATTCTGATCACTCGCCTCAGCTGAATGCCCGGCGCAAGCGGCGCAAAAACTGACAAGCATCTCTAAAATTTGTTCCAGATCCGCATGATCTTCGACGCCTGAGACAGGGTCCGTACGGATCAGGTAGAAGATTGGAGTGATCCGATAACTTGTGAGAAACCGCTGTCTTACCAAGTTCGAATAAGGTTTGGCTTCATCCCAACCAATCAACGCAAAGTGCCGTGGCTCGACGATGGATAGTCGTACCGTATGAACTGCGTGGCGCATGAGATAGGGATCGCCGAAGCTGAATCCCACTATGAATAGGCGTTCACTCGACCAAAGCCATTTTAGAACGTCAAGCTTCTTCGGGTTGGTATAAAACTCCATGTAGTCTGTCGATGAAATAGTCATCCCTTTTGGGTTCGATGGCATGCCATGCAGATGAAGAACAGGGATACCCTCTTCTTCAGAAAATTCCCCGCGTATCAGTCTTTCGACTTCAGTTATTTGGTCCATGGTTAATCCTATCGGGAGACGCCCTCTATTTTTGACCGTAGCCGCCTCGATTCCAGAATCTTAGTTTGTAGTAACATGCGCCGAAAATGAGAGCTTCGACAAAAGATGGTGAATTTTGGTAACCTTATTTTCTGACGACGAAAAAATGCGAGCTAATTTAGCTCGAAATATTTCATGACCAAAGCTTGATTCTATACTGGTCGCAGCTTCAAGAATATCGCTCTCTATCAGTCGAGTAAGTTCCATTTTATCACCTTCATTGGTGATGCGTCCCGTCTCAATTGCCTCGGTCAGGAAATTTGAGAGCAATTTCTTCCAGGTCGGGAAGTGTGGGACGCTAGCTCCAGCGCCAACGAAACCCAGCGCGCGGCCTGAGGCGATGATCTCTTGCAATCCTTCGTACGCAGCCGCATTTCCAGGGAACCGATCTTCGTTAAGGACGGCTGCGTTCTTTTGCACAATATACCTCCAAGTGAGCAATATGATGGTAACAGAGCGGTCCGAAAAATGTCAAAGCGTCGTGCGGCAATAACATTCCCACCGAATTTCCCCCCCCTGCCCCACCCCATGCTAACCTGCTCCCGCCTAACAACGCCGCGTCGGGTCCCTCCCGCCAAGCGCCGCCAGAACCCCGGTCCGGCCCCTCGATGCCCCTTCGGGAGGACGCCGCATGACCATCATTTTCCCCGCTAGCGAGCGTAGGGTGCAGTTCGCTTTGGAATCGCACCATCCAGCGACAACCACACTCTTGACGTTGGTGTCGTAGCTACATAAATAGCTACACGTCGCCCGAATTTGAGTGGGACGAAGCCAAGCGCCTCACCACCATCGCCAAGCACGGCATCGATTTTCTGCGCGCCATCGAAGTCTTCGCCGGTTCGCACCTCATCCTGCCGGCGCGATCCACGGCCGACGAAGACCGCCGGCTCGCGATCGGCCTCATCGAAGGGGCTTACATAGCCCTGGTCTTCACCTTGCGCGGATCAACCATCCGCGTCATCTCCGCCCGGAGGGCCCGCCATGGCGAACGAGACCAGCATCAAGCGCTATACCCTTGAGGAAATCCGCGCCAAACGTGACCGTGGCGAAGACCGCACCGACTGGAACCGCCTCGACCGCATGACCGAGGCCGAACTCGAAGCCTCCATCGCCACCGACCCCGATTGGAAGGATATCCCCGAGGACTGGTACAAGGATGCCATCCCCGTCACCCCCGCCCCCAAGCAGCTCCTCTCCCTCCGCCTCGACGCCGACATCATCGCCTGGTTCCGCGCCCAAGGCCCCGGCTACCAGACCCGCATGAACGCCGTCCTGCGCACCTACATGGCCGCCATCACCCGCCGCTGACCCCAAGCCCAACCCCCACCAGCGCACCCAACCTCCCCCGACGCCCCTCCGAACACCCCATCCCACCCCGCAAACACAAAAAAAGGGAGCCAGCCCCAAGGCCGGCTCCCCCCTTGCCTCACCCCAGCCTTACGCCGGGTAGCTATAAGTCGGCAGCGCCTTCAGCGACTCCTTGGACGCATTCGGCAGCCGCATCTGCTTGTCGCGCGCCTCCAGCGACGAGTACGGCACCACGATGTAATGCGCCCCCATCCCCAGGAACCCGCCGACCGACAGCACCGCATAGGTCACGGTGTCGTTCGGCATCACGATCAGGTCGTCAATCGTGCCCAGCGTCTCGTTGGCGCTGTTCACCACCGTCATGCCCACCACCTTCGAGGTGCGCATCCCCTGGCGCAGCGACATATGGTCGATCTTCATCGGGTCCATCGGCGTCACCACGGCAACCCCGCGCGGCACCATGACGGCCGGCGAAGTGGCGGTGGAGCCCGTCGCCACACCAGTGACCGCGGTCCCAGTGGTACCGGTACCGGTGGTCGCCGAACCCGTCGGCGTCACCCCGGTCGTGCCGGTATTGGTCGGCGCGGTCGTGGCCAGCGGCGCCGCGGTGCCCGGCGTCGGAACCGCTGGCGATGTGGTGCCCTGCTGGGCAAACACCTGGCCGGACAGCACGGCACTGATCAGCCCGGTCGCGAGAAGCAGCGTTTTGCGTTTCATAATGGGTCCCTTCGGACAACAAACCACGCCAAGACGGAAAATCCGCCCGGCGGGCATGCCCCCATACGCCACCCTCCGCCGCCAAGTCGCCAGCGTCGGAATCTACCTCCCCCCCTCATCCCTGAAAAAAATCTTGCACCTCAATGCCAACCGGTGTATAGAACGTATCATGAACATGAACCCACCCCCTCTCAACCCCCCAACCCCGGGCACACCCGGAATCCGCTTCCCCGCCGCCCTCGACCTCGCCGCCCGCCTGGCCGCCATCCTCACCCCCCTCCTCGCCCTCCTCAACCGCTACGCCCCCGCCCTCGGCCCCGTCCACATGCCGCTGCACGCCCGCATCGTCCGCGCCGGCCAGCGCCTCGCCCGCCTCCTGACCCGCCTCGCCGCCGGCACCTTCCGCCCTGCCACCCCCCGGCCCGCCGCCAAAGGTGGCCCGCCCGCCACCTACCTCCCGCACAGCCGCGCCTGGATTGTCCAGAAACTCGGCCACCACGCCGCCACCTACATGTCCCAGCTCCAATTCCTCATCGACGCCCCCGAGACCCGCGCCCTCCTCGCCGCCGCCCCGCCCGAAGCCCTCAAACCCCTCGGCCGCACCCTGCGCCCGCTCGCCCGCCTCCTCGGCGTCGACCTCCCGTCCAACCTACGCCTCCCCCCGCGCCCGCCCCGAATCCGCCCCCCGCGCCCCACCCCGCCCATCCAACCCCCCGAACCGCCCAGCCCCCACACCCTCTGGCGCAGCACCCACCGCCGCGGCCTCCCCCCACCCCTCTACCCGTCCCTCCACGCCCCCCGACGCCGACAAGCCCGAATCTGACCTCCCATCCAACCACGCTTATATCATTGCGTAATCAGAATATTACGATCGCATCCCCGTAATACTCCCCCCCACCGCCCGAGGATCCCGCCGCGGCCACCGCCCGGAATCCACCTGCGCCAGGAAATCCCCCACAATCCGGTTGAACTGATCCGGGTCCTCCAGATTGATCCCATGCCCACAATTCGGCATCACCGACAGCGCCGACCCCGGAATATGGTTCTTCATCAAAACCCCCGGCAACAGACACGGCCAATCCTCATCCCCCGTCAAAACCAACGTCGGCACCCCCAACCCCTTCATCTCCCCCGTCAACTCCCACAACGAAGGCCGCTCCCGCTGAACCCCAAGCTGCGTCAACGCCGCCCCCACCGGATCATGCTCCGCCAACTGCGCCTTGAATTCCGCAAACCCCCGCGGATCCCTGTTCTCAAACTGCACCCGCGTCGGCCCATACGCATACCTTTCGGCAAAAGCCCTCATCCCGTGCTCCCGGATGAACGCCACCGTATTCGCCCCTTCCGCCCGGAACTTCTCCAGCTCGGACGGTTCCGCCCCATACCCGCACCCCGCCACCACCAGCGACCGCGCCCGTCCCCCATGCCGGAACCCGAAATGGAGCGTCGCGAATCCCCCCATCGACAACCCAACCACATGCGCCTGGCTGATATTCAGCGCATCCATCACCGAAGCGATGTCATCCGCCGCCCGCGCCTGTGAGTACTTCCCAACCTCCCCCGGCACCTCGGACGGCGGATACCCCCGCGCATTGAACGCAATCGCCCGATACCGCTGCCCGAAATGCCGCATCTGCGGCTCCCACGCCCGATAATCCCCGGCAAACTCATGCACAAACACCACCGGAACCCCCCGCCCGGTCTCCTCGTAGTACAACCGAACCCCGTCATCCGACGTAATTGTCGCCATCATCCCCTCCCTGTCCCCGGCCGATGCAGCATCGCCAATGGCCGGCTGAAGCTTAGTCGCCCAGCCTTCATTCCCCACAACGGCTGGGCAATCTCCGCCACCGCGTCCGCCGGGTCAAAAGCGTCGAAAGCTACCAGGTCCGCCGGATTCCCCACCGTCGCCCCATAGTCGGCCAACCGCAACACCCGCGCCGCCATATCGGTCACCATGCTGAAGCAAGCAGCAAGTTCATCCGGCCGGCCCACATGGGCCACGTTCGCATACAGATTGGCCATCCGCATCAACGACCCATCACCATAGGGCGTGAATGGATTCAGCACATTGTTGGTGGCCACCGAACACAACACCCCCAGCGCCCGCAGCGGCTCGGCCACCACCACGCCCCGGGGCACGGCATGCCCATGACTTCGTCCCATCAGATACAGATCGGTCGATGGCAGGATCGTCACCGCCACCCCGGCCTCGGCCAACCGCCGGCCAACCGCAGCAGCGCGCGCCGGCGGCAACATCGACAGCTGGGTTGCGTGCCCGATCGTCACCCGTCCGCCCCAGCCGAACCGCTCGGTCATATCGCACACGTATTCCGCCTGCATCTGCGACGGGTCCTCGCCCAGATCCAGATGCATGTCGATATCCACATCGAAATCCCGCGCCAAGGCAAAGATGCGATCAATCTGCCCACGCGGATCGCTGTCGATATAGGGTGCCGCACCCAGCAGCTTCGCGCCTCGCTTCAGCCCCTCCACCAGCAGTTCCTCGGTGCCCGGATTGTTCAACAACCCCTCCTGCGGAAAGACGCAGATCTCCATCTCCACTGCCCAGGCATAGTCCCGTGCCAGCGCCTGCACCCCCTCAAAGCCCCGCATCCCAATTGCCGGGTCCAGCTCGACATGGGTGCGCACCCGCGTGGTCCCATAGCAAATGCACTTCGCCAGCGTCCGCTGGCCACGGGCATAAACATCCTCCGGCGTGAAGCCGCGTTTGGCGGCGGTGGTCTCGCGCACCGCTTCGGCCACCGACCCCTCGGCTGCCCGGCAGCGGTCGAGGATACAGGTCTTGTCGAGGTGGATGTGGGTTTCCACAAGCCCGGCGCTGACCAGCCGGCCACCAGCATCCAGTCCCGGGGCATCACATTGCAGCCGGGCCGACACGGCCGCGATCCGGCCACCGGCGATGCCGATATCGACCGTGTCCATCTGGTCTGGCAGCCGTGCATTGCGGATCACGAGGTCGAGCATCAAACGGTCCTTGGCGCGCGGCGGCGAGAGGGCCAAACTGGCACGATGTTGCTCACCAATGCACGCCTGCCGAACGGATCCGGCGCCACCGGCCCGGTGGATGTCGCCATCGCCCATGGCCGAATCGCCGCGATCACGCCCGCCGCCGGCCGGCCAGGAACCGACATGGCCGGCGCACTGCTGCTGCCGTCGCTGGTCGATGGCCATGTTCACCTCGACAAAACCGTCTGGGGCCTGCCCTGGCAGTCGAACAGCGGCGCGGCCACGGTGCGCGAGCGGATCGAGAATGAACGCATCGGTCGCGCATCGCTCCCGCCGGTGGCCGAGCGCGGCGCCAACCTGCTGCGCCAGATGATCACCAGCGGGACTACCGCCTTGCGCACCCACACCGACATCGACGACGCCCACGGGCTCTCCAACTTCCACGCCACCATGGCCCTGGTCGCGCGCTTCAAGGGCCAGGCCGACATCCAGGTTGTCGCCTTCCCGCAATCCGGCATCATCACTCGCCCGCGCGTCGCCGACCTGTTAGCGCAAGCGCTGCGCGAAGGTGCTGACCTCGTCGGCGGCCTCGATCCCGCCAGCATCGATGGCGATGCGAAAGCACATCTGGACATCGTCTTCGGCCTCGCCCAGCGCTTCGACCGCGGCATCGACATTCACTTGCATGACCGCGACGCCGCCGGCAACGCCCAGCTCCGCGACATCGCCCTCCGCACCATTGCCATCGGCCTGCAGCACCGCGTCACCATCAGCCACGCCTTCAGCCTCGGCACCATCGACGCCGCCGACTTCGCCGCCACCGCCGACGCCCTGGCCGCAGCCGGCGTCCACATCCTGACCTCCTCCCCCTCCGCCGGCCCAGTGCCCCCAGTTCACGCCTTGCGCGCCCGCGGCGTGGTCATCCATGCCGGCAGCGACAATATCCGCGATCTTTGGTCGCCCTTCGGCAACGGCGATATGCTGGAGCGTGCCCTTTTGATCGCCTTGCGCCAGGGCTTTCGAAGTGATGCCGACATCGCGGTCGCATTGTCGCTGTGCAGTGATGCCGTCGCCCTCGGCCTGCCGGCGCATCACCTGGTCGTCGGCGCGTCGGCTGACCTGATTGCCGTCGATGCCGAAACACCCACCGAGGCCGTTGCCAACCGGCCGGCCCGAAAGCTGGTGATGAAGGCAGGTGTCATCCTGGCGCGCAATGGGCGGTATTGCGGGGCCGCAGTATAAAGGAAGTATGTTGTCGTTCTACCGCAAACGAAATCTTCCTTTCTCAGTTCAGAAACCACGAGGAATCCCACGATGCATATCTCAATGGCTGGCCGCACCGCGGTGATCACTGGCGGCTCCAAGGGCCTTGGCCTGGCAATGGCCCGCCGCTTCCTGGCCTCTGGCGCCGATGGTGTCGCGTTGATCGCGCGCAGCGAAGGGCCGCTGGCCGAAGCCAAGGCACGCCTGGCCGGCGTAGGCACCGGAAAGGTTGCCGCGATTGCCTGCGATGTCGCCGACGCCGCCTCGATCAAGCAGGGCTACGACCATGTGATGGCTGAACTTGGCCGCATCGATATCGTGGTGAACAATGCCGGGCAGTCGCGCACTGGCCCATTCGAATCGATCACTGACCAGATTTGGCAGGACGACATCGACCTTAAGCTATTCGCCGCCATCCGCCTCGCACGTCTGGCTTGGCCGCAGATGAAGGAGCGCCGTTGGGGCCGAATTATCAACGTACTCAACACCGGTGCCAAAGCCCCCAAGGCCAATGGCGCCCCAACCCACGTCACCCGCGCTGCCGGCATGGCGCTGACCAAGGTGCTGGCCGGCGAAGGCGCCCCGCACGGCATCCTGGTGAACGCCATGTTGGTTGGGCTGATCGTCACTGACCAAGTCGCACGCGGCCACGCCGCCCTGGTGGCGAAAGGCCAGAACATCACCTTGGAACAACACATCGCCAATACTGGTGCCCCCATCCCGCTCGGCCGCATGGGAACCGCTGAAGAGTTTGCCAACCTCGCCTGCTTCTTGGCCTCGGACGCCGGAAGCTACATCACAGGCACCGCCACCAACGTCGACGGCGGGGCTTCGCCAGTGGTTTGAAGGACCGCAAGACCGAGCCTGGGCTCTTCTCGACCGGGCAAGTCGACAGCAAAATTTGCTGAGTTTCGGCCTGGCTCGATTGGACCAAGCCAGGATGCTGGATTTGACTTGTTCGGGCGGCGACAGTCACCAAGGCGAAGCGGTGCAAGCGCATGACCCATTCGCCGTTGTTGCGATGGACAAAGGTCACGGTCTCTCTGGGCGGCGCGTCGGTCGGATAATTCTGATCACCGCACCGGCGTCCGGCCCCCCAGGGCTCGAATGTGACTGTGCGCGTTGTAGGAGTTCAGACACCGCCCGCGCGAGACACGCGCATCGCTCACGCTGTCATAGGCCTGCAGATACACCTCCCTGCAATTCACCGGGTGCCGCAGCCGCTCGACGAACAAGCTGTCCCGCCAGGCGCCGCGACCATCCGTGCTGATCGCGATCTTCTGGTCCAGTAGCCCGATCGCCACGCGCTCGGCGCGCAGGAGAGCGCCAGCATCCGGCTGCCTGCAAGCGGGTGGTCTAGGAGCAGCGCATCGATCCGGCGCAAGATCACAAGCCTAGCCGGGGAACAGCACGAGGCAGATGATAGATGCTGTTTCGCTTCAGCCGCGGCAGCGACGCCTGCTGCGTAAGCGGCAGGTCATCCCCACGGTCGATCATCGCTTTGTGCTAGGCACGCCGGCCTTGCTGAGTGCCCGGACTAAAATACCTGCTGCGGCGTCAGCTTTCGACGTGTGGCATGCAGGAGCCTCAGGTTGACCACGGGTGCCGCAGCACCAGAACGAAGATCCCGGTTGCATCTTGTTGCAACCGCGACTTCCAGGCCGTAACCTGGTGCAGGTCCACATCAAGCAGCTTGGATAGTTCCGTCAGCGTCTTCTCCCCCTTGATCGCCGCTAGCACCGCCATCGCCTTGAAGCCTGGGCTGTACGTCCGTCATGCTCGCTTCGTCAAGTTCGCTGCTGATCGGCGGCAGCATCGCCGCTGTCAGGTAGAAAATCCATCTACCGCCTTGTCCGAATATCCCGAGACACCTCTTTTCGCACCCGCGAAACCCAGACCTTCATCGTCGGCCAATCCCGCGCTATTTCGCATCCCAGATCGCTCCCTTTACCTTCGTGGCGACGAAGCTCGCGTGGGCGGTCAGATCTGCGTCTGTTGGTGCGATCAGCCGCGCGTTGCGCGCGCCGATGGCGTCGTACTGGACTGTTGGCATCTGAGGCTGCCCTTCTTCATTCTCGCCCGGCAAAAGCGCGCGTTGTCGCCCGCCGGTGAGTTCGACATAGACCTCGGCGAGCAGCCGGCAATCCAGCAGCGCGTTGTGGGTGGTGCGTTCCGACAGGCTTATGGCGAAACGGCGACACAACGCGTCGAGGCTGTTGGGCATGCCGGGAAAGCGCGTCTTGGCCAGCACCAGCGTGTCGATCATCCGCTCGCGCGCCAGCTTCGGGCGGTTGCAGCGGGCGAGCTCGGCGTTGAGGAAGCCGAAGTCGAACGGCGCGTTGTGCGCCACTAGATTGGCGTCGCCGAAGAACGCCAGCATGTCGTCGACGATCTCGGCAAAGCGCGGCGCGTCGCGAAGCTTGTCCAGCGTGATGCCGTGCACCCGCGTCGATTCCGGCGGCACATCGCGCTGGGGATGCACCAAGCGATGAAAGGTGTTGCGGGTCGGTAGATCGTTCAGCAACTCGATCGCCGCGATCTCGATTACCCGGTCGCCGGTCAACGGATCGAGCCCAGTGGTTTCGGTATCGAACAGTACTGAGCGCATTACCGTGCCTTCTTGAAACGGGCACGGCCAAGCCAAGCGCGGCCGGGGATCGTGCAGTCGATGGCTCGCATATCGCGAATGCGTCGCACATGTGGACGCGGCGCCGGGCCATCCGAGCGCAGCGCGGATAGAAGCCGTCTTAGTTGGGTCATTGTGCTGAAGCGCGACAGCCCAGTGCGCACTACGACATCAGCGCGGCGGCGCTTTTCCTGATCCGGCATCTGGCGCGCGATCACTGCCTCGATCTGTGCCCGGTCCATGCGCCGACGCAGGCCGACGCGATGGATCTGCACTGCGCGTGGCGCCGATACGGCGAGCACCAGGTCGACGCGGCGGATGCCGTCAATTTCCAGTAGCAGCGGAATATCCATCACTGCCGCCCTCGCCCTCGCTCTGCGGGCGCGCTGAACAAAGCGCCGTTCTTCATCGCGCACCAACGGGTGCACGATACGCTCCAGCCGCTTCAGGGCGTCGGGCTGCCCGAGCACTGCGCTGCGCAGCGCCGCCCGGTCGAGCGCCCGATCCTTCACCGAGCCGGGAAAGGACGCCCCGATCGGCGCGATCGCCCGCCCGCCGGGCGACTGCAAAGCGTGCACGGTGGCGTCGGCGTCGAACACCGGGATGCCGGCTCGTCTGAAAAAGCTGGCGGCTGTGGACTTGCCCATGCCGATGCCGCCGGTGAGGCCGATGATTTTCATGGACTGAGTCTCCGATGCCGCGCGGCGCAACGCAAGACAGATGGATTTCGCACGGCACGGGTTCGGCGTAACACCATTCATTGCCGTGAGGAGAGCATCGTGTCGATTGCCCTGGACCGCCGCCTGGAAACCGCCGCCAAATTGGCTGCCGCTGCGGGTAAACTTGCGCTGTCGCTGGCCCCTCCGCCGGGGGCTGCGATGGCGAGCATGAAGGGCCACCAGGACTGGCTAACCGAGGCCGATGGCGCGGTGGAAGCCTTTCTCAAGCGCGAACTGCTGGACGCCTTCCCCACGGACGGGTTCCAAGGCGAGGAAAGTGGCATGGGCCAAGCGGGTCAGCTTACTTGGGTGGTCGATCCAATCGACGGGACTTCGAATTTCGCCCGCGGTGCCCCGCGATGGTGCGTCTCGGTCGGGCTGATCGAGGGCCGGCGGGCTCTGGCCGGTGTGCTCGTTGCCCCCGCCTTGGGCGAGATCTTCGCGGCACGCGACGGCGGCGGCGCAACTCTAAATGGTGCCGCGATCCGGGCTAGTGCCACCACCGACCTCGCGCGCGGGATGGTTGAATGCGGCTGGTCGCCACGCCGGCCGAATACGGCGTTCCACACGTTGTCGCAGGGGGTGATGGCAGCCGGCGCTATGCTGCGGGCTGGCGGCTCCGGGGCGCTGGGGCTGGCTGATGTCGCTGCCGGGCGGATCGATGGGTATATCGAGTTGCACATCAACCTGTGGGACGTCGCGGGCGCATTGAGCATCCTGGCCGAGGCCGGTGCCGAGGTTTCACCATTCTTGGAGGGGTTCGGCTTGACTGACGGGAATCCGATCTGCGCCGCCGCCCCTGGCGTGGCGGAGGCGTTGCGGGCGATTGCCGGGTTCTGATGAACCCCCTGCAGCGCCGGCTGGCACTTACGCTCGGCTTCACCCAACTGCTGGCTTGGAGCACCACGTACTACATCCCGGCCACCATGACCGGGGCGGTGGCGGCCGATCTTGGGGTGTCGCGCACGTTGTTGCTCGGTGCGTTCTCCTGGGCGGTGCTGATTGCCGGGTTCTGCGCGCCCGCCGTTGGCCGGTATATCGATCGCAACGGCGGCAAGCCGGTGCTGGCGGCCGGGCAGGTGGTGACGGCGGCCGGGCTGCTGGTGTTGGCGGCAGCACCCTCGGTGGTGTGGTGGTATGTCGGATGGACCGTCTTGGGGCTCGGAATGGCATTGGCTTTGTATGATACCGCGTTCTCGACCATTGGGCGGTTGCTGGGGGCCGAGGCGCGACCGGCGATGACGGGGGTTACGTTACTGGCGGGGTTCGGCGGCACGTTGGGGTTTCCGATGGGGACCTGGCTGGCTGCGCATTGGGGCTGGCGGCCGGCGGTGGTGCTGTATGCCGGCGTCGCCGTTTTTGTCATCCTGCCGGTTTTGCTCTGGCGCATCCCCTCCGCTGGACCGGCAGCGCCGCCGGTACCGCGTCCGGTGGGCGAAATTGCCACGCCGACGCCCTCGCGCCAACGGTTTCTGTTCCGGTTGCTGTCGACGTTCTTCACCCTGCGCGCGGCGATCGGCGCCATCGTCACGCTGCATCTGTTGTTGCTGCTGACCGGGGTCGGGCTGACCACCGACGAGGCAGTGCTTTGTGCCATGGTGATAGGGCCGTCGCAGGTGGCGAGCCGGATGATTGAGTGGCGGTTGGCGAAATACCTGACGCCGATGATCTCGGCGTGGATCGGCGCGGTGATGCTGCCGGTGGGCGTGCTGCTGCTGTTGGCTGGGGCGCCGGCGGTGGTTTTTGCGATCTGCTATGGAATCAGCAACGGCATCCTGACCATCACTCGCGGGGTGCTGCCGATGCATGTCTTTGGGCCGCGTGGCTATGCCACGTTGATGGGGCGGATGGCATTGCCAAGCCAGGTTGCGCAGGCGCTGATGCCGACTCTGGTGGCGCCGTTGCTGGAGTTCTTGCCGGCGCATGCGGCGTTGGGGGCGATGGGGCTGGTGGCGGCTGTCGCGATGCTTTGTCTGATTCCGGTTGGGAGGCGATAGACCGCTTGCGCGCTTGGGTGCAGGATCGGCGGATCAATCGAGGGGAGGCAACAATGTCTATCGTCACGATCTATGGCATGCCGCAATCGCGGGCGGCGCGCGTCCTGTGGATGGCGCGCGAATTGGGTGTGGAGCACGTCAACGATCCCGTGCATTTCCAGAAGACGCGGGAGTCTTCGGCACTGGCCGGCGCCAATCCGAACCAGCGTATTCCGGCGCTGGTGGATGGCAATTTCTCGCTGTTCGAGTCGCTGGCGATCAACCTCTATCTGGCGAAGAAGTACGGCGCCGGCACCGGGTTCGCGTCGCCGACGCTGGAGCATGAGGCGCTGGTCACGCAGTGGAGTTTCTGGGCGATGACCGAGGTGGAGAAGCCGCTGCTGGCGCTGCTGATGGCCGCGTTCGGGCGCGGTGATGGCAAGGAAGCCGAGCATACCGCCGCGCTGGAGCGGCCGCTGAAGGTGCTGGACAGTCATTTGGGCGGGCGCGCCTGGCTGGTTGGCACGGCGTTTTCGACGGCCGACCTGAACGTCGCCGCCGTGCTGTCCTGGGCGTTTCCGGCGAAGCTGGATTTGTCGAAGTATCCGCGAGTGGCGGAGTGGCTGGGGCGGTGCACGGCGCGGCCGGCGTTCAAGGGATAGACTTATTGTTTTGATAACCTAATAAATAGGACGCGGCTGCGCTCGGCTGCCCAAGGGCGTATTCTGCGGGTGGCGGGCGCGGTGGGCGCGACCGGCGGCGATTGGCCGCCGGCGCGCCGGCAGTCGTTGGGGTATCAGGGGGCGGGGTATCAGGGGGGGCCGGGCGCGGGCCGGCCAGACGGTTGGCGCACGGGCGGATTTCGGGCGCAGGACGGCGGGCCCGGCGGCGGGAGGTCGAACGGGTCGCGCCCGTGCGGGTGCACGCGACGCGTCGGCGGGCGGCGTGGGCAGTGTGCCGGATTGCCAGAGCTGGAAAATCTGTTCCAGGCGGCCGAAAATGCGGGCCAGGGCGGCCATGATCAGGGTGTGGATAGCGGACGGAATCCAGACGCACTTCTCCTGTGCCTGCGCCGTGCGGCGCAGGTGGGCGATCTTGTCGCCGAGGGAGGGTGCTTGTGTTTCCATGCGCCGGATACTAACCAACGAATATCGGCGATGCAAAAGAAAATTTGCTAGACAGAGACTTTTTTCGAAGCGGCCGAAAAGAAGATACTCCCTGCCGCTGGCCTTCAGTGACCCCGCAGAATCTGGCTGAGGAACAGTTTGAGCCGATCGGTTTGCGGGTCTTCGAACATCTGGGTTGGGGTGCCGCTTTCGACCACTTCGCCTTGGTCCATGAACATCACGCGGTCGGCGACCTGGCGGGCGAAGCCCATTTCATGGGTGACGCAGACCATGGTCATGCCATCTTCCGCCAGGCCGATCATGGTATCGAGCACTTCCTTGATCATTTCGGGGTCAAGGGCCGAGGTTGGTTCGTCGAACAGCATGATCTTGGGGCGCATGCACAGGGCACGGGCGATGGCGACGCGCTGTTGCTGGCCGCCGGAGAGCTGGCCGGGGTATTTCAGTGCCTGTTCGGGGATTTTGACTCGGGTGAGGAATTCCATGGCGACGGCTTCGGCCTCGGCCTTGGGCATCTTGCGCACCCAGATCGGCGCCAGGGTGCAGTTTTCCAGGATCGTGAGGTGGGGGAACAGGTTGAAGGACTGGAAGACCATGCCGACTTCGCTGCGGATGGTGTCCAGCGCTCTGGTGTCGTCGGTCAGCTCGGTGCCGTCGACCACGATGCGGCCTTCCTGGTGGGTCTCCAGGCGGTTGATGCAGCGGATCAGGGTGGACTTGCCGGAGCCGGAGGGACCGCAGACCACGACCTTTTCCTTGTGGGCAACGGTCATCGAGACGTCGCGCAGCACATGGAGCTGGCCGAACCACTTGTTGACCTTGTCGAGGACGATGGCGTCCGGGGTATCAGCGGCCATGCTGGAAGTCTCCTTGGGGGGCGCGAAGGGAGGCAAGGGAAGATTCTTCTTTTTGTGAACAAAAAGAAGCAAAAAAACTTCCTATCCATTGGCGGCGTGCCGGTGGAGTGGCACGGGTCCAATGGATAAAAGTTTTTTGGTTCTTTTTTTCAAAAAAGAACATCTTCCTTAGCGCCTTACGGATTTGCTGAATTCATTTTCGAGGCCGCGGCTGTAGCGTGCCATGGAGAAGCAGAAGCAGAAGTAGATCAGCCCGAGCATGATGTAGACTTCGGTGCTGAAGGCTTGCCAGATCGGGTCGGTGACCGCGACCTTGCCGGAGGTCAGCAGGTCGAAGATGCCGATGATCAGCACCAGCGAGGTGTCCTTGAAGAAGCCGATGAAGGTGTTCACCAAGGGCGGGATGACCAGGCGCAGGGCTTGCGGCAGGATGATCAGGAAGGTTTTTTTCCAGTAGCTGAGGCCGAGCGCGTCGGCGGCTTCGTATTGGCCCTTGGGCAGCGCCTGGAGGCCGCCGCGGATGACTTCGGCGAGGTAGACGGCGGCGAAGATGATGATCGCCACCTGGGCGCGCAGCAGTTTGTCCGGGTTGAGGCCGACCGGCATGAATAGCGGGAACATCACGCTGGCCATGAACAGCACCGAGATCAGCGGCACGCCGCGGATCACTTCGATATAGACCACGCAAAGGAGTTTCACCGCCGGCAGCTTGGTGGAGCGGCGGCCGAGGGCGACCAGGACGGCGATCGGGAAAGCGAAGGCAAGGCCGAAGGTGGACAGGATCAGGGTGATCGGCAGGCCGCCCCATTCGTCTTGCGGCACGTAGTCGAGGCCGAACACGCCGCCCCACATCAGCAGGCCGATGGCGCTGAGCGTGCCGACCCAGATCAATGCCAGTTCCTTGCGCCAGAAGCGGCGCATGGCGGAGACGACGAACAGGCCGAGGAAGAGCACGATCACGATGGCGGCGCGCCATTGTTCGTCGAACGGGTAGCGGCCGAACAGGATGAAGCGGTACTTGTCCCAAATCACCGCCCAGCAGGCGCCAGTGCCTTTGGCGGCGCGGCAAGTCTCGGGGTCGAGCTTGCCGGTGACCGGGTCCATCGGCACCGTCCAGACGCTTTTCAGGAACGCCCAGTCGATAAAGCTGACGGCGGATTTGATCAGGAAATAGGCCAGCGCCAGGGTGACCAGACTGGACCAGATCGAGCCGAACAGGTTGGTGCGGGCCCAGGCGATAGGGCCGGCGACCAGCATTGGCGGCTGGTCGCGGTGGGCGACCGGGGTGTGGGTTGTCGTGGCCGTGCTCATCTTAGCGCTCCACCAGCGCCATGCGCGTGTTGTACCAATTCATGAACAGCGAGATGCTGAGGCTGATGCTGAGGTAGACGCCCATGATCAGGGCGATGCCCTCGATTGCCTGGCCGGTCTGGTTCAGCGTGGTGTTGACGATCGAGACGAGGTCGGGATAGCCGATGGCGACGGCGAGCGAGGAGTTCTTGGCGACGCCAAGATAGGTGCTGGTCATTGGCGGGATGATCACCCGCAGCGCCTGGGGCAGCACGATCTGGCGCAGCATGGTGGCGCGCTTGAGGCCGAGGGCGCCACCGGCTTCCCATTGTCCGGAGGCGACCGAGAGGATGCCGCTGCGCACGATCTCGGCAGCATAGGCGGAGTGGTAGAGTACTAGGCCGATCATCAGGGCCATGAATTCGGACGAGATATTGGCGCCGCCGTCGAAGCGGAACCGGCCCTTGACCGGCACTTCCAGTGCGAATGGTGCGCCCATGGCGGCCCAGATGAGTGCCGGCAGCACCACCAGCCCGGCGAGGGCGATAGGCCAGATTCTTGGGCGCAGTCCGGTGGCTTGTTGGATGCCAGTGGCGCGGCGCGCGGCCAGCCAGGTGGCGGTGGCGCCGGCAGCCAGGCCGAGCATGGCAGCGCTGTGCGCGGGTTCCCAGATCAGCAGGGGGATCTTCAGTCCGGAATTGGACAGGAACACCGCCGGCATCAGCGACAGCGCATCGCGCACCGCCGGCAAAGTCAGCAGGAGAGCGTACCAGAACAGCAGATGCAGCAGCAGCGGAACGTCGCGCATGGCTTCGACGAAGGCACGGCAGAGACGGGACAGCAGCCAGTTGTTGGCCAACGAGGCAATGCCGATGACGGTGCCGAGGATCGACACGAGGAACACGCCAATGACAGTGACCATCAGGGTGTTGAGGACGCCGACCAGGAAGGCGCGGCCGTAGGTGTTGATGGACGGGTCGTAGGGGATCAGGTGCTCGCCGATCGGAATGCCGGCCGCGCGGTCGAGAAAGCCGAAGCCGGTGGCAATGCGGCGCTGTTGCAGGTTGTTGGCGGTGTTTGAGGCGAGGTACCAGATGCCGGCCACGATCAGTCCCACGATGATAACCTGCCAGACGATGGCGCGAAAGCGCGGATCGGACCAGCGGAGCGTCAATCCCTTGCCAGGCGCCTTGCGGGCGCCGGCCATGCGCGGGTCGATCGATGTTGAGGACATGGTCCGCAGGCGCCTTATCGTTGGCCCGCCAGCGACGGCGGCATTGAGAGAGGGATTTCGCGGCTTTTGCGTGAAATCCGATGGAGCGTGGCAAAATCCACGCCACGGTGAGATGCGCCGGGCGCAGGGAAGTAGCGTTGGATTGTGCGACAAAGTATGCGGAGGGATCAATCCCGTTATGCAGCGCGGAGTGGCAGGTTGGTGAAAAAGCGGGACTTCGCCGGGAAAATCCTGGTGCGGCGAAGCTCGGCCGCGAAAATTCGATCGTCCAAAAAACAGTGCCGATAGATCCATTCGCGTCTGCCAATCGACATGTTGCGTTATTGCGGCTGGATCGCTGCGTTTGGAAGCATGAATTCTTCGGTTTCGGCCGAAGCGCGAGTGTGGAGGTGGCCTCGTGCGCGCTCCAACGTACGGTTTCAGGCCGCGATGACCCGTCCCCAGCCTTTTCGTTCTACCGTAGAAGCAGAATTCCTTGCACCGCGCCCATCAACGCTAGTTGCGCTCCGCACAGGATGAACGGCACCTCCCATCCCAGCAACGGCACCGCGGCGGCGAACAGTGTCGGGCCGATCACGTAGCCGGTGAAACACAGCATGGTCGAGCCGGCGGTAGCATCCGCCACCGCGCCGGGCGGTGCCAGTCGTGCCACTTCGGCGAGGTAGATGCCATTCCAGGAAGCGCCGAAGAAGCCGGCCAGACCAGCCATTGCTGCGATCACCGCCAGTGGCGCATCGGATGGTACCAGCGCATAGGCAGTCACCGCGGCTGCTGCCAAGAAGGCCTGGATCACTAGGTTCAATGCCGCCCGGCCAGTCCGGTCGGCCACCCAGCCCAGCAGGATGCGCGCCACCGTGCCGGAGGCTTGCAAACAGGCAAAAGCAAAGCCGGCAGCTGCCAGACTCAACCCGCGTTGGTTCAGGTATGTCACCGAGAAGCTGTACAGCGCGCCTTGGGTGATCGCGAAGGAGAAGGCGAGAGCCGTCAGCGGCAGCAGCGCTGGCGCGCGTTTCAGTGTGGCGAACGGCACCGCCAGGTTGCGCCGGCTGAACAGGACGCGGGGATGCACCGAGCGGGTCGGGTCACGGTCGGCGTCCAGCTTGCGACGCAAAGGATTGGTCGCCAGCACTGACAGCCCGCCGGCGGCCATTGCCAGCATCAACGCCGGCATACCCCCGAACGCCACGGCCACCGGGGCTATGATCAGCCCGGCCAACGTACCGCCCGCCGGCGCGCCGGCCTGTTTGATCGAGAAGATCAGCGAGCGGTGTGCCGGCGGGGCGGTCGCCTGCAACATCCGGCTGCCGGCAGGCGGTGTGGGCCCATAACCCAACCCCATCAACAAGGCGCCGCACATCAGCGCCGGCCAGACGCCGATCGAGGCGACTGCCAGCCCGAGCACTGCGACTGCCGTGCCGAGTTGAAGGCAGGCCACTGGGCCCAATCGCGCCAATATCGGGCTTCCGACTGCCATATAGATGATGCTGGCCAATGAGGAGAGCGACGACAGATTGCCGATTCGCTCCGGCGCAACCCCGGCTGAGGCGGTCAGCAATGGTGCCAGTACCGGCAGGGATTGGCCCATAAACGTCGATGTGGTCTGCGCCAGCATTGCGGCGGCCAGCGCTTTTAGCCACACGGGAGCGGACAGCCAGGGAAGAAACTTCATCGCCGCTACGTTGGGGGCGCGTCCAGCGGCGGTCAATCGCCTCTAGATGCCCGCTTCGTCGCCAGAATCGACGGCCGGGGTGCTTCCTATGCCTTCTGCACGTTCCAGAACACCGGAACCGCTCCCTTCAGGATTCCGGTCAGGCTTTTTCGTGTGCCGGCTGGCGGCATGTACTGGCCGAGCGGAATGAAGGGGACGGTCTCGAAGCTGCGCGCCTGGATCTCGCGGTCCAGCCGTTTTTGTTCTGCGGCGTCAGTGCTGTCCATCCAGCGATCGCGCATCTCTTCCACGACGGGATCGGTTGGCCAGCCGAACCAAGCGCCAGCGCCGTTGCCGCGCAGGTTGGTGGCGAAGATCGGATCGCGGTACTCGGCGGCCGGGAAGCCCGAGGGGAAAACCGACCAGCCGCCCTTCTCCAGTGGCTCCTTGGAGGTGCGACGCTGCACCACGGTGCCCCAGTCGGTGTGCACGCTGTCGATGTTCAGGCCGATCTTTTTCCACGCTGCCGTCGCGACATGGCACATCGCGTCGTAGAAGGTCTGGTCGGTGGGATGCAGGAGCAGGATGCGCTCGCCGCCATAGCCAGCCTGCTTCAACATGGCGCGCAAATCCGCCTCGCTGCGCCTGCGCGTCACTGCCTCGATCCCGGCGTCGTTCTGGCTCGGTGTGCCGGGCAGGAAGTAGCCGACCGGGGCCTTGAACAGGCTCTTGTCGTCGCCCATCACCGCCGTCATCACCTCGACCATGTCCAGGGCCGACAGCATGGCGCGCCGCACCCCGGCATTGGCAGTGGCGCCGTGCAACTGGTTGAAGCGGAAGGCGCCAAAGGTGCCGTAGATGTCGACCGGCTCCACGCGCACACCGTCGGCGCGGCGCAGCATCGGCAGCAGGTCGGGCAACGGTGCGTCGAGCCAGTCCACCTCGCCGTTGACCAGCGCGTTGGCGGCGGTGGCGGCGTCGGGGATGATCTTCCATTCTACCCGGTCGACCATGACGCGATAGCCGCCGGCGCAGAAGCTGGCGGGCTCTGGCCTCGGGTTGTATTTCTCATTTTTTGAATACACGGCCCGGTTGCCGGCGACATACTCGTCGGCAACCCAACGAAACGGGCCGGAGCCGACGATTTCCGGCACTTGCTTGAACGGATCGGTCAGCGCCAGGCGCTCTGGCATGATCACCGGCGAGGGCTGTGTGCGCGCGAGGGCATAGGGCAGGGAGGAGAAGGGCTTCTTGAGGCGGAAGACGAAGCTGCGATCGTCGACCGCCGCGAGTTCGTTCATTCGCTCGCCGATGGTCTGGCCGATCGGGTCGCGTCGCATCCAGCGTTTGATCGACGCGACGCAGTCGCGCGCCAGGACCGGGGTGCCGTCGTGAAAGTTCAGTCCCTCGCGCAGTTTCATGGTCCAGCGCAGGCCATTCTCCTCGATCAGATGGCCCTCGACCATTTGCGGCTGCGGGTTTAGCTGTCCGTCGCGGCCGTACAGCGTTTCCCAAATCAGATGGGCATGGTTGCGGCTTACGACGGCGGTGGTCCAAACTGGATCGAGGCTGGTCAGGTTGGCCTGCGGCACGTGGATGATAGTCTTGGCGCGCCCGCCAACGGAAGGTGCCTGGGCCCGGGCCTGGGTGGCGGCAAGCGCTGTGGTCGCGCCTGCGAGGAAGCTGCGGCGTTTCATGGTTTGGACTCCGGACGTTGCCCCCAGGGCAAATTTTTTCAGGTAGACGCTCTGGTGGCGCCATCGAGTCAGTCTGGCACGCAGGACTCCGTCCCGCACATGAATTTCCGGTACGCTGTCAAGACTTGGCGACCTCCCAGAAGACCGGCACCACGCCCTTCTGCGGGGCCGTGATGGTGCTGCGCCAAGCCGCCGGTGGGAAATACTGGCCGAGCGGGATGAACGGCACCTGTCGGAATGCCTGGGCCTGGATTTCGGCGTCCAGGCGTTTCTGCTCGGCTGGGTCGGTGCTGTCGATCCAGCGGTCGCGCAGCGCTTCGCCGATCGGGTCAGTCGGCCAGCCGAAGAAGCCGGCCTGGCCGTTGCCGCGCACGGTGCTGGCAAAAATCGGGTCGCGGTATTCTGCCGCCGGCAGGCCGTGCGGAAACAGCGACCAGCCGCCTTTGTCCAGCGGCTCGCGGCTGGCGCGGCGCTGCACCACGGTGCCCCAGTCGGTGGTCACGTCGTCGATGTTCAGGCCGACGCGGCGGAATGCGTCGAGTACCACGTGGCTGGCGGCATCGTAGAAGGTCTGGTCGGTGGGGTGCAGCAGCACGATCCGCTCGCCGTTGTAGCCCGCCTCCTTCAGCATCGCGCGGATGGTGGGTTCGGACAGGCGGGTGCGCACGGCCTCCATGCCGGCATCGTTGGCGCTCGGCGTGCCGGGCAGGAAGTAGCCGACCGGCGCACGGTAAAGCTCCTTCGCGTCGCCCATCATAGCGGTCATCACTTCGATTTGGTCGACGCAAGCGAGCATGGCGCGGCGGATGGCGGGGTTGCTGGTGGGGGCATGCAGGTGATTGAAACGCAGGGCGGCGAAGGTGCCGTAGATGTCAGTGGGGGCGACGACGACGCCGGGGGCCCGGCGCAACCGTGACAGCAGGTCGGGCAAGGGTTGTTCGATCCAGTCGACCTCGCCCGTGAGCAGCGCGCTGACCGCGGTGCCGGCATCGGAGATGATGCGCCACTCCACCCGCTCGACCAGGGCGCGGATGCCGCCGGCGCAATAATCGACCGGCTCCGGCCGGGGCTCGTAGCGGTCGTTGCGCGCGTAGATCACCCGGCTGCCGGTGACGTACTCGTCGGCGACGAAGCGGAACGGGCCGCTGCCGACCATCTCCGTGACCTGCTTGTACGGGTCGGTCAGGGCCAGGCGCTCCGGCATGATGATGCAGGATGGCTGGTGGCGGCACAGCGCGTAAGGCAGCGCCGAGAAGGGCTTTTTCAGCCGCCAGACCAGCGTACGGTCGTCGGTGGCGACGAGTTCGTCCATGCGCGCCTCGATCGACAGGCCGATCTGGTCGCGCTTGATCCAACGGCGGATCGAAGCGACGCAGTCACGCGCACGAACCGGCTCGCCGTCATGGAAGCGCAGGCCTTCCCGCAGTTTCATGGTCCAGCGCAGGCCGTTGTCTTCGACCAGATGGCCTTCGAGCATTTGCGGGCGGGCGTTGAGCTTGGAATCGCGGCCGTACAGCGTCTCGAACACCAGATGGGCGTGGTTACGGGTGGCCGCCGCCGTGGTCCAGACCGGATCGAGGCTGGTTAGGTTCGATTGCGGCACATGCACCAGGGTGCGCGCGCGGCCTCCGATCGCCGGCTGGGCGATGGCGTGTGATGCGGCAGTGGCGGCGGCACCGGCAAGCAGGCTGCGGCGCTTCATCGTCACCCCTTCCTCGCATTCCAGAACACCGGCGCCGGCCCGGCCAGCAGCCCGCTGACGGTATTGCGCCAAGCGCTGGCAGGGAGGTACTGGCCCAACGGCACGTATGGCACGTAACTGAAACACTCGGCCTGCAACTGTTCCGACAGGCGTTTCTGTTCGGCGGGGTCGGTGCTGTCGATCCAGGCTTCGCGCAGCGCCTCCAACGTGGGGTTCTCGGGCCAGCCGACCCAGGCGCCGCTGCCGTTGCTGCGCATGCTGCCGGCCAGCACTGGGTTACCATAGTCCACTGCCGGAAACCCCGACGGGAACAGTGACCAGCCACCCTTCTCCAGCGGTTCCCGGCTGTTGCGGCGCTGGGTGACGGTGCTCCAGTCGGTCACCTGTTCGTCGATGTTCAGCCCAACGCGGCGAAAGGCGGCGATCGCCACCTGGCACAGGGCGGAATAGGCAGGCGGGTCGGTCGGATGCATGAAGGCGATCCGCTCATTGTTGTAGCCGCCCTGCTTCAGCGCCGCCTTGATCGCGGCATCTGTCGGGCGCTTGCGCACGGCGTCCATGCCGACTTCGCTGGCGCTTTCGGTGCCGGGCACGAAGAAGCCGACCGGCGCCCGCCAGCCGGTACGATCCTCGCCCATCACCGCGGTCATGGTGTCGGTCTGGTCGATCGAGGCGATCATCGCGCGCCGTACCGCTGCATTGGTGGTAGGACCCTGCACGAAGTTTGGCCGTAGGGCCGAAAAAATGCCATGCGTGTCCAGTCGACCGACCGTTACGCCGGGCGCGCGGCGCAGCATCGGCAACAGGTCGGGCAGTGGCACCTCGATCCAGTCGACCTCGCCGGTGGCCAGAGCGGCGGCAGCGGTGGCGGCATCGGGGATGATCCGCCACTCGACGCGGTCGAAATTCACCTGGTAGCCGCCGCTGGCATAGTCGACCTTCTCCTGGCGCGGCACATAGCGCTCGTTGCGCGCGAACACGGCGCGGCTGCCGCTCACGAACTCGTCGGCGATCCAGCGGAACGGTCCACTGCCTATCGGTTCGGCCGCTTGCTTGAACGGGTCACCGGCCAGGCGCTCGGGCATGATGACGCAGGTTGGCTGGGTCTTTGCCAGTGCATTTGGCAGGAAGGGGAAGGGCTTGTTGAGGCGCCAGACCAGGGTGCGGTCGTCGGTTGCCTCCAGCGAATCAAGCCGCGCCTTTATGGTGGCGCCGATCGGGTCGCGCACCATCCAGCGCCGGATCGAGGCGACACAGTCGCGCGCCAGCACCGGCGTGCCGTCGTGGAACAATTGGCCCTGGCGCAGCTTCATGGTCCAGCGCCGGCCGCCATCCTCGATCAGATGCCCTTCCAACATGTGCGGATGCGGGTTGAGCGCACTGTCGCGGGTGTAGAGCGTCTCATAAATCATTAGCGCGACATTGCGGGTTGCCTGCGCTGTGGTCCACACAGGGTCATAGCTTGGCGGGTTTGTGGTGGGGACGAAGACCAGCGTCCGCGCCTGCCCACCGATGGCCGGCTGGGCTAGGGCGGATCGGATTGGCGCGGCCATCACGGCCGCGGTGCCAGCCACAAAGGCGCGACGTTTCATTCTGGTCCTCCCCATCATTGGGCCGGCGCACGCACCGGCCGCCGTCAGCATGCCATGCGGCGCGGCCGCTGCCCATGCGCCACGGCCGCTGCACGGTTGGCGGCGCTGCGCGGCAGTGCGATAATCCGGCGATGCGTTACCTGTATCACCTCCCCCTCTCTCCCGTGTGCCGCAAGGTCAGGCTGGTACTGGCCGAAAAGAAGCTGCCGTTCGAGCTGCGGGTGGAAAAAGTATGGGAGCCGCGGGATGAATACCTGGAGCTGAACCCAGCCGGCACCGTGCCCACGTTGCTGGAGGATAATGGCCTCGCCGTCCCGCATTCCGGGGTGATCTGCGAATACCTTGAGGAGGCGTATCCTGACACGCCGCTGATGGGCACCACGCTGGCCGAGCGGGTCGAGGTGCGGCGCCTGCTGGCCTGGTTCGACGAGAAGTTTGATGCCGAGGTCACGCGCAACCTGGCTGGCGAGAAGTTCATGAAGCGCATGTCGGGACGTGGGCATCCCGATGCCGCGCTGCTGCGTGCGGGCTATGCCAACATCAAGTCGCATCTGGACTATCTCGGTTGGCTGGCCGAGCATCGGCGCTATCTTGCCGGCGCCAGTATTTCATTGGCCGATTTCTGCGCTGCTGCCCATTTGTCGGTGTTAGATTTCACCGGAGATGTCGACTGGCAGCGTGCGCCGGCGGTGCGCGAGTGGTACGCTCGCATGAAGTCGCGCCCGAGCTTTCGTCCGCTATTGACCGAACGCGTGTCGGGCATGACGCCGCCGGATCACTACGCTAACCTGGATTTTTGAGGTCTTTCCCATGGCACATCCTGATGTCGCGCGCTCGATCACCTGGATCTACACCCACGACCTTGTCGCCACCGGCCAGTTCTATGGCGAGGTGCTAGGTCTGGAATTGGCGGCCGAGCAGACCGGTCAAAATGGCGGCGGGTGCCGCATTTTCCGCCAGGGTCCGGCGAGCTATGTCGGCGTTTGCCAGGTCCGCCCTGGCCGCTTCGTGGAACCGAAAGGCGTGATCGTCAGCTTTGTCACGCCCGATGTGGAGGGGTGGCACCGCCACCTCACCGCCCACGGCGTTGTCCCCGAGGGTCCGCCGCGATACAGCGAAGCCTATGGCGTGACCGGGTTCATGGCGAAGGACCCGAACGGGTACATGTTGGAGTTTCAGACTTTTCCCGATCTGGGGATTGGCTGAGGTTACGCTATGCGCAGCCGGCCGCGCGTCGATTTCCAGTGGCGGCCGATCATCATCAGGTCGAAGTCGAAGCGGCGGGCGCCATGCGCCTGGACCGTGGCGTTCCCGTCGGTCCAGCGCAGCTTGCCCTCGTGGGGATGCCAGCCAGTGGCCAGGCGGGGGTCGTCGATCGCGGCCGGGGCGAGGTCGAAGCGCGGGTTGGCGATGGCCACGCCGAGGCGCCTTGGGTCCTGGCCGGCGGGGGTGGTTTCGGCGGGGGTCCAGGTCCGGGAGCGCAGGTGGATTTCGCTTGTGCCGGGCGGCAGGGTGACGATCACGCGGTGGTCGGCGGTGAACAGGCGGGCGGGGACGCCGTCCACCAGGATGTCCAGGCCGGGGTCGTCGGTCAGTGAGTGGCCAAGTCGTTCGGCGCGGGCGAGGAGGCGGGTGCGCAGGCGGGTCAGGGCAGTGCCTTTGAGCAACAGCTTCGCGCAGCCTTCGCGCTCCCAGATGGTGCGGCTGAAATCGGGGTGCAGCATGATGGTGTGGGGCGCGTTGGCGAAGGCGGCGCGGTTGCCGGTGTCGAGGTAGGACTCGGCGGCGAGGCCCTCGGCGGAGACGATGGCGTGGGACGGCAATTCGACGTGCCAGTAGGTCACGCTGTCCACCGGGTCCTGGGTGATGGTGGCGCCGTTGACCAGGAGGTATGCGGGTACCAGGCGTCCGGCGGTGAAGATGGCGTGGTCGGGCGAGAGGAACAGGTCGCGGGCTGGGCGGCCGGGGCCGAAGGCGTGGGGCGCGATGGGGACCGGCCAGACGCTGCGCGGGCGCGGGTGGCGCCGGCAATCGATGGTGCGCCAGCCGAGCCATTTGACCGGCGCAGTGGTGCCGTCGCGCAGGATCACGACGTCGCCGATGGCGAGGTCCTCGACGGCGCACCAGCCGGCCGGCGTGCGCAGGCGGGTGCCTTGGCGGAAGCAGGCGACGTTGAAGAGGAGGCCGGGATCGCTGAACGGTGTGGTTTGGTAGACGAAGGACGAAGCGATCTGGAAGTTGGGATCGATTGGCGATGGTCCCTGAAAGGCACTGGGACGGACAGTTGAGGAGAAGGAGAATCCGCTCTGGGTCATCCCTGGCGCGATGGGCGGACCGACCCACTTAATGCCTTAGCCGTCGGTGGGGCCGTTATGGGTGACGGTGGCTTGCCAGTTCGGCGGTCCCATCAGAATGCCCGGCGGCGTGGGCATGAAGTTCTGGTCCGGCACGTCGTCCCAGGCGAACCAGAGTGTGCCGATGTCGGTTGTTCCCAGATTTCGCAAGGTGACGCCGTAGATGTATGGATCCGGGCCGTGGTCGGGTTCCGTGCTTGTCAGCTCGGCGGTCGTGTACAACCTGGGCAGTAGGCCACCTTCGGGGGCGCCGGCGGTGAAGCCGAAACCTGGGCCGCCCGACGGGGAGGTCTCATAGACAACAGTGTGGGCGGTGCCCGAATTGGCGCTGAACTGCGATGGGCCAGTGATGGCGAATTGCCCGACGCTGGACGAAAATCGAAACCGGACAGGGTGGCGCCTGGCAGGAGGCGGTCTTGCGGGGTGTTGGCGGTCCAAAGGATGCCGTAGCCGTCGGTCCAGGGGGCACCCTGGTCGTTCGGCGGGCCATTGTGGGTTACGATCGCGGTCCATCCGGTGGGCGCGGCACTGGCGCCTACCGTCATATCGAACGTATTGATCAGGTTGGTTCCGGCGATGTCGTCGCGGGCGAACCACAATGCCCCGATCGGGGTGGTGCCCGTGTTCTGGAGCGTCAACCTTTAGTTGGTTGTCTGGGTCGGGAGGCGTTGGGACGAGAACTCTACCTTTGCTTGCAGTGCCATGGTTTGGCGGTCCTTGTTGCCGGGTGCAGTTGGCGACGCCGACGACTGGCACGTCAATCGCGGCGGTGATTCAGCTCCAGCGGTCCTTCCAGGATTTGAGGCCGGGGGGGTAGGGCAGGGCGGTGGCTTCGTAGACGGCGCGGGCGATGGCGCGGGCGAATACCAGGGTGGCGGCATGGCCGATCAGGGTCAGGTCGAATTCGTCGGCCAGGGGCAGGGCGCCGGTGGCGGCGGAGAAGACGGTGTCGCCGTCGCCGGGGGCGTGGGCGGGCAGGATGGCGCGGGCGAGGCCGTCATTGGCCATGATGGCCAGGCGCTTGCACTGGGCCTTGGTCAGGGTGGCGTCGGTGGCGATCAGGCCGATGGTGGTGGCGGTGGCGGGCGGTGGCATGCCCTTCAGGCGGGGGGCGAGGTCGTCAGGCGTTACGCACGGTGGCAGGCCGAGGCCGCCGAATTCGGTGCCGACTTCGTAGGGCGCGGCCCAGAAATGCGGGCCGTCGCCGATGGTGGCGGTGCCGACGGCGTTGACGGCGACGAGGGCGGCGACGGTGTAGCCCTCCTTCATCCGCACGCTGGCTGAGCCGAGGCCGCCCTTGACGGTGGCGGTGGTGGCGCCGGTGCCGGCGCCGACGGTGCCGAGGGCGAAGGCGCCGTGGGTGGCGGAAGCGGCCGCGTCCCAGCCGAGGTCGCGGTAGGGCGAGAAGCGGCCCCAGTCCTTGTTGCCGCCGTTCAGCAGGTCGAAAATGATCGCCTGGGGCACGATCGGGATCAGCGCATCGCGCAATCGCTGGCCGCGGCCTTGTTCGCGCAACCAAGCCTGGACGCCACCAGCCGCATCCAGCCCATAGATAGAGCCGCCCGAGAATACGAACGCGTTTACCCGCTGCTGGGTCATCTCCGGCTCCAGCAGCGCCGTATCCCGGCTGCCTGGCGCGCCGCCGAGGATCACCGCTGAGGCCACCGCGGCTTGGTCGAATATGATTGCTGTGGCGCCGGTGCCGACCGCGAGATCGGTGGCGTGACCCACCGCGATGCCGGAAATATCGGTCAACAGATTGCGCATGGCGCGATGATAGAGGCGGGCGCTGGGCGGGGGCAATGGCGCGGTAGCGTCCTGGCTTCCCCCTTCGCTACGCTAGGGCCAATAGCACCACGCCGGTGCAGATTAGGGCGAGGGCGGCGACGTGTTGCAAGCCAAGAGCTTCACCGAAGGCAAAATGGCCGATCAGCGCGATGGCGACGTATGAGATCGCCGTGCAGGGCAAGGCGACCGACATCGGGATGCGTCGCAAGGCGATGATGTATAGGATGGCGGCTCCGCCATAGAGGCCGAGCCCAACGACGGTGCGCCAGTCGAGCAATTGGGCAATGAAGTCAGCCGCCCCGGCGCCGCCCTTGAGCAAGGTCTGGCCCGCCATGCTGGTGATGATTGCCGCGGCGAGGATTACCCAGTGAAAGTCCATCCGCCTCAGGCCGCTTCGGTGCGGTCGGGCGTCACTGGCATGGCGCGGGCGGGTATCGTGGAACTAGTCATGGCAGAGGTGGGGCTGCTGCGTTCGATCAACCGCACAGTGCCCTGGGGCTTGCCGTTGGCTGACAGGAAGGTGCGGCCGATGTACTCGCCCATCACGCCGAGGATCATCGACTGTACGCCTGATAGCAGCAGGATCACGGTCATGGTCGAGGCCCAGCCGGAGGGAGTTTCACGGCTGAATAGCGCCTCGAAGATGGTGAACACGGCGCCGGCCATGCCAAGGGTTGCCATGGCGATGCCGGCCAGGATCGCCAACCGCAGCGGCGCCAGTGAAAAGCTGGTTGCCAGGTTCAGCCACAACCGAACCAGGCGCTTCATCGTATAGTTGCTGCGCCCCTCGGCGCGCGGCAGGTGGCGCACCTCAATGCTGTCGATACGTTGCGTCACCTCCATGATAAGGCCGTCGATATAGGGATATGGGCCGCGATAGCGGGTGACGCTGCGCACCACCAGGGCGGACATGCAGCGGAAGGAGGAGAGGTAAAGCCCCTTCGGCTTGTCCAGGAGCCAATCCGCTACCTTGTTGGCGAAGCTGCTGCCCAGATTGCGCCAGGGCGCGTGCTTCTTGCTGGCATAGCGGGTGTAAACCACGTCCCAGTTGCCCAGCCGGGCGTGGTCATACAGTTTGACCACCTCTTCCGGCGGATTTTGTAGGTCGTCGTCCATGGTGATGACGAAGTGGCCACGAACATGGCGCAGCCCGGTCATCACCGCGTTGTGCTCGCCGTAGTTGCGTGCGTGCTCGATGTAAACCACCGGCAGCCTGCGTTCGGTGCCGATGATTTTGGGCGGGTCGGCGGCGATGGCGCGGCAGACATCGGCGGAATTGTCGGGGCTGCCGTCGTTGACCAGCACGACCTCCATGCCGCCTTCCGGACGCAGCGCGGCCAGTGCCTCGACCAACGAGGCGACGGTGGCAGCGCCGCGATACACCGGCACTACGATCGACAGGCCGATCGGCGGCGTGGCTACCAGGTTCATCGGACCAGTGGCGGCGGTGGGCACTGACTTTGGGATGTAACGCACCATCTGGGTGATGTCCTGGGCTCGGGAATTAGGGTCAGCTTTCTGCTGCCGGTTTGCGGGCGGTAGCCAGAATTGAGCCGCCAGCGGGCAGCTTCAAGCCCAGGTATCGTTCCAACTCCGTCAGCGCATGGAATATGGCATCGATGATAGGCGGAAACACGGCGACATCGGACATTGTTTCGCCGTCATTGCGCCGGGCCAGCACCTTACGTTGCAGGATCATCAACGGCAGCAGCAGCGTGTTCCAATATTGGGATTGCACCTGCTTGAAGCCGGCGGCAGTAAGGTCGCGGCAAAGATTGCCGGCCGTTGTGCGACGGACATTGTGCACCTTGCGATCGTGCACGCTCATCAACCACTGGTACGATGGCATGTTCAGCACCAGCAGGCCGCCCGGGGCGAGCACACGACGCAATTCGGCCAGCGCCGAGGTGGGATCGACCGCGCCGTGGCACAGCACATCCGCGCTCACGACCGCGGCGAAACTGCCATCGCTGAAGGGCAGTGCATTGATGCTGCCGCGCACGATAGTTGCGTCTGATTTCACCGCGGCGCGCCGAGCGGCTTCGGCGGCGTACTCCAGGCCGTACAGTTCAATGCCGGGCCGGCCGCGCAGCCGCGCTAGCAGGCCGCCAGTGCCGCAACCGGCGTCGAGCACACGACCGCGCGCGCCGTCCAGCGTTTTACCGATGCGGGCATGGAGGGCGCGGTACCACCACATGCTTTCTTCGACTTCGTCCATCAAGGCGTATTCAGCTGACTCCATGCACTGTGTGTGGCACATTTTGGCACTCGCGCGCAGGGGGTGACTTGCCGCGAACGCCAGCGGCGCGGAGGATGGCGACGCATGAGCTTCATCCGTCCTTCTTGTCGCGTGTGGCCAGCGTTGCTGCCAGGACTTCTGTTCGTTCCGATGATACTGGCGCCGCCGGTAAACCATGACGTCGCCGCCGTATTGAGTTTCAGCGAGCGCTGGCTGGCCGGTGAGCGGCTCTATATTGATATGGTCGATGTCAATCCGCCGCTGATCTACGTGCTGAATCTGCTGCCAGCGGTGCTGGGCCGCGTCAGCGGGCTGGGCGGTATCTTGGCCCTGCAGGCCTGTCTGGTCGCCCTGTGTTTGATGCTTTGGCGTCTTACACTGTCCGTACGAGACAGGACCGGCGAAGGACCGGTAGAGCGCGTTCTATTGGATGCGCTGCCGGGGCTTATCGGGTTTGGTGCCGGGTATGATTTTGGGCAACGTGAAGCGCTTATGGTGATGCTGTCGATGCCATATCTGCTGGCGGCTGCGCAAAGAATGGACGGACGCGTACCACGGCGAGCACTTCTGGCGGCCTCGGTCGCGGCCATAGGTTTCGCCCTTAAGCCACATTTCCTGGCCGTACCGGCGCTGGTGGAGGGGGCCGTGCTGGTTGGCGGGCTGTACCGTCACCAAGGGTCGGCTGTGCTGCGCGATAAGGTTCCGTGGGTAATGGCTGCGCTGTGGTGCGGTTACCTTGTCGGAATGTTGCTTGTTTTCCCCGAGTATTTGACCAATGTGGTGCCACTGGCGCTGGCATATTACTTGGATTCCGGACATCAGACGACGTGGGACTTACTGGCGCAGCCGCGGCTGGGCGCGGCAGTGATATTGTTCGTGCCGCTAGTTGTTTTAGCGTTGTGCCAGGCGGCGGCATTGCCACGCGTACTGGCACTCGCGGGGCTGGCGACGCTGGGCGCTGCACTGGCCCAGCACAAGGGTTGGTCCTATCACATCTTGCCGGTTGAGTTTTTCGGTTGCACGCTTGCCACCGTGTTGGCGGCGCGCTGGCTTGATCGACTGCAGGTTGGTGCAACCCCGTTTGGGGCGGTTGGTTGCGCAGCCTGGTTGGCGAGCCTGTTCGGATTGTATCTGGTCGCGCAGGGCGAGGCGCCGTGGAATCAGCTTGGCTGGCGCCGAAGCGACGCGTATGCGCTGACCAGTATCCTGCGTCCGGAGGCCGGCGGCGGGCGGGTGCTGGCACTGTCGCCGGGGATCGCGCCAGTCTTCCCCGCGTTGAACTATGCGAACGTCCGCATGACGCTGCGGGCAATGAGCATCTGGCTCCTCGAGGGGCTCTATAGAGATTGCTCTCCCGGCCACGCTCGCTACCGAGATTTTGGTGATATGAGCGGGGCGGAGGTCGCGTTTTACGTTGGCGTGATCGCGGATTTTACCCACGCGCCGCCCGATGCTGTGGTGATCGATAGCTTCGCGGCCATCCCGGCATGCGACGGTATCGCGTTCAATTTGATCGACTATTTCAACCGCGACCCGAGCTTCGCCGCGACTTGGGCGCACTACGTCGAGGTGGGGCGGCATGGCCGCTTTGCGGTCTTTGCTCGCCGGCCCCAATCTCCGCCGCGATAGAGGCACTTGTGCGAGGCGCATGGCGTCCGACACGTGACGCATGCTTAATACCTCAATGAAAAAGGGGATGAAGATGGCCTTCCTGACGGAACCCGCGCCGCCACGCGGTGAAGTGCTACCGGTGCTGCCAGGTATCACCCGCATCGTCGCCGACAACCCAGGGCCGATGACGTACAATGGAACGAACACCTATCTGATCGAGGACGCCGACGGTTTTTCGGTGCTCGACCCCGGCCCCGACCAAGCGGCGCATGTGGCCGATATTGTCCGCGCGACTGCCGGGCGGGTGGCACGCATCCTTCTCAGCCACACCCATCCCGACCATCTCGGCGCGGTATCAGCGCTGAAGGCCGCCACCGGCGCCCAAGTCTGGAGCTTCCATCGCAGCCAGGACCCGTCGCACATTCCGGATATGCCGATGCGCGATGGCGACGTCGTGGCTGGCTGGATGGCGATTCACACACCCGGTCATGCGTCGGACCATTTGTGCTTCGCACGGGACGGTATTGTCTTTACCGCCGATCATATCATGAGCTGGTCCACCAGCATCGTCAGCCCGCCGCATGGCAACATGCGCGATTATTTCGCATCGTTGCGCCTGTTATTGGCGCGGCCCGATACCACGTACCTGCCGGGGCATGGGCCGATGATCTCCGATCCGCATCCCTTTGCACGCGCTTTGCTGACCCACCGTACGTTGCGCGAACAAGCGATCGCTACGGCGCTATCAAGCGGTCCTAAAACGCCGCTGGGGTTGGTGGCGACATTGTACACGACCATTGCGCCCAACCTGCGCCCGGCGGCTCAGCGCAACGTGATTGCCCATCTGGAAAAGCTGCGGGATGAGGGCCGCGCCGTGTTGGACGGCGAAGTCTGGCGAGCGGCCTGATCGATGGACCACCGTCCCAAAGGCGATCCTCGTACCGACCCCGCCTTCTGGGCAGCACCGTTTGATAGCGGCATAGTCGAGGTGGAGCCGGACTGGATTGATGGCAACAACCACATGAACTTGGCCTACTACACAATGGCCTTCGACCTCGGCACCGATCTAATCTTTGACGTGTTTGATTGCAGCTATTCGTACAAAGATCGGGAAGGTTGCGGAACATTCGCCGCCGAGACACACAATATGTATGAAGCCGAACTGCTGCTCGCCGAGAAGGCCCGCATCGTCACTTGGGTGCTCGGGGTGGATGCCAAACGCGTACATCTGGCGCATGAGATGTATCGCGTCGATGACGGCCGGCGCGCAGCAACGCAGGAACTAATGTACCTGCATGTCGACCTGCGCATCCGCAAGGTAGTGCCGTGGCCGGACGACGTGCGCGCCCGCATCCAGGCAGCCTTTGACACTCACGCCCAGCACCCCCGCCCCGGCTGGACCGGACGACGGATCGCTATGCCAATGCCGCGATAGCCTTGCATGCCCGGCGGAAGGAGGTCTTTTACCGACCCGCGCTGCCTTGTATGATGCGCTATGTCCATCGACGTTGTTCACGCGGCCCACGTTCACCAGGCTCACAATTGTCGCGCCGTCGCAAACTGGCTGTTTACGCTGTGCGGAATGATACTGGTGATGGTTGCCATCGGCGGTGCTACGCGGCTGACTGGCTCAGGCCTTTCGATCATGGAATGGGCGCCGCTGCGCGGTACGTTGCCGCCGCTGAGCGAGGCGGAATGGAATCGGCTGTATGATTTGTACCGTCAGATCCCTCAATACGCGCTGGTGAACCAGGGTTTTGGGATTGAGGGCTTCAAAAAAATCTTCTGGCTTGAATGGTTGCACCGGCTGTGGGGAAGGCTGATAGGGCTTGCCTTTGTTGTGCCACTGGCCGTCCTGTGGTGGCGTGGTGCGGTGCCGCGTAGCCTGCTGCCGAAGCTACTAGGGTTGTTTCTCCTTGGCGGCATGCAGGGGGCAGTAGGCTGGTTCATGGTCGCGTCGGGGTTCATCCCGGAATCTACAGCGGTCTCGCCGTATCGTCTTGTGGTGCATCTCGGCTTGGCCCTGGTCCTTTACGCAGCGATCTTGTGGACCGCGCTGGGCCTGCGCGACGGTCCGTTCGGCGTCATCGGGCCACGACGACTGGTGCAGGCCACGGCCGTTGCCGCTGCGATAACGATCCTGGCCGGCGGCTTCGTCGCCGGGCTGAGGGCAGGGCTGGACTACAACACTTTCCCCTTGATGGCCGGTAGGTTGATACCGGACGGCTATGCGCGGCTCAGCCCCCTGCTTTTGAATTGGGTTGAGAACATCGCCGCAGTTCAGTTCAACCATCGGGCGCTGGCCACGGTGACGGCACTCCTAGCCACCGCCAGCCTGTTGGCCGGCTGGAACAGTCAAGCCCGGCCGGGCTTGCTTGTGCTGGTGGTTTCGGTGGGGGTGCAATACGCACTCGGCATCGCCACCTTGCTATATATGGTGCCGGTCATTCTGGGTACGTTGCACCAGACGGTGGCCGTAGTCGTGCTAACCGCGGCGCTGGTGGTGCTCCATCAATTACGTGCCCAGCCTGCCCCTATTGATGGAGAGTATTTGTCATGACCTCCCCCCTCGCCGTCACCGACAACCTGTTCTTTGCGCGCGATGGGGCGACACTGGAGCGAGACGTCGCCGAAAGGCTGACGCGTGAAGCTCTGGCCTGCGCGGATGATGGGGAGTTGTTCCTGGAATACCGTGAGAGCGAGAGTATTAACCTGGATGACGGCCGCATCCGCGCTGCTGGGTTCGATACGTCGCTGGGCTTTGGCCTTCGCGCAGTCGCCGGCGAAGCGGCAGGCTATGCTCATGCTGGCGAACTGACTGAACATGCGCTGAAGCGTGCGGCGGCAACAGTCTCCGCAGTAGCGTCTGGCCACTCGGGCGTGGCAGCCGAGCCGCCCCTGGGCACCAACCGTCGGCTCTATGCTGACGCAAACCCACTCTCGGGCATGGATTTCGCCCAGCGCACCGGCGTACTGGCGGAGATCGATGCCTACGCGCGCGGGCGGGACAGTCGGATCAAACAGGTCATGGCTTCATTGGGTGGCGAATGGCAAGCGGTGCAGATCATCCGCGCCGATGGCACACGGGTAGCCGATTTGCGGCCGCTAGTGCGGCTGAGCGTGTCGGTGGTGGTTGAGATCAACGGTCGCCGCGAAACCGGCAGCTTCGGCATGGGCGGACGCTATGCTTATGAAAGGATAGTGGCGCCGGAGACTTGGCGCGCCGCGGTGGACGAGGCACTGCGGCAGGCGCTGGTGAACCTTGACAGCATTCCGGCGCCCGCGGGTGAGATGCCGGTGGTGTTGGGACCGGGCTGGCCAGGCATCCTGCTGCACGAGGCAATTGGTCACGGCCTAGAGGGCGATTTCAACCGCAAAAAGACCTCCGCCTTCTCCGGCCTGCTGGGGAGCCGCATCGCTGCGCGTGGTGTGACAGTGGTGGATGACGGAACGCTGGCCGACCGGCGGGGTAGCCTGACGGTGGATGACGAGGGCACGCCGACCGGTCGCACGATCTTGATCGAGGACGGCATCCTCACCGGCTTCCTGCACGACCGGCTCAACGCCCGGTTGATGGGTGCGCGCCCCACCGGCAACGGTCGTCGCCAATCCTACGCCCATGCTCCCATGCCGCGCATGACCAACACTGTGATGCTGGGCGGCAGCGCCACGTCAGAGGAGGTCATCAGGTCGGTGCAACGTGGCATCTATGCGGTCAATTTTGGTGGCGGCCAGGTCGACATCACTTCCGGGAAGTTCGTTTTCTCGGCCAGTGAGGCCTACCTAATCGAGAACGGGAAGATCGGCGCGCCGGTGAAGGGCGCCACCTTGATCGGCAACGGGCCAGATGCGCTGACCAAAGTGGCGCTGGTGGCTAACGACATGGCGCTTGACCCCGGCATTGGCACCTGCGGCAAGAGCGGCCAGGGCGTGCCAGTTGGCGTTGGACAGCCGACGATACGGCTGGGCGGTCTGACCGTAGGCGGCACTGCGGCCTAATTGCCGGAGGCACGGCCTGTCGGCTCGCTTTGCCTGGCCAACCCTTGGCGAAATGGCGCGCGGGGACGTCAATCGTTTCAACGGTTCGTGAATTCGGAACTGCTGCGCCGTCTAAGCCGGGGCCAGTGACGCGCTCCTGATAGTGCAAAAATGACGCACTGCTCCCGGTGGGTGGGGCAATTTTTACCGTATGACCTCGCCTGCCGCCTTCTTGATGGTGCAATGGCATCCCACGCTTGACGATTCGTTCATTTTTTCATCCACGCATCATAAATAATTCAAGGCCGACTGCTCCTGCATGCTGCTTTCAACGTCCAGAATTCACTAGGTTTTTTTCAAACGTGGCAGTGAGATGTGGCTGAGGTGGATCGCTAGCAGGTAAAAATGGCCTGCGTCGTTCGCAAACGTCAATTCGTCGTTCATTGATCGTATTAACGTCGTCTTAACGCCGTTAACACGAAGGTATGCGAGGCGTCGGCGATAACCGATCCAACAAAACGGGCAGCCTCTCAGGTTCTGCCCAGCCATTTGGATGAAAAGGGCCGCCAGCATGTCGAACCATAACGTTGCCGTCGTCGTCTCCAAGGTCCGGCTCTGGACACTGGGATTGGGGTTGCCCCGTTTCGGTGGACGGTTTGTTGGCTTTCGGGCTAGGAGTCGGTCATGGCGGATAGCATGTCGGCTTCGTAAGCCATGGGCGAACGATATCCCAGCGCGGAGTGGAGCCGCACCGGGTTGTACCAGCCTTCGATGTAGCTGAAGCAGGCCATCCTGGCTTCGGCCTGTGATGCAAACCTGCGGCGGCTGAGAAGTTCGGCTTCCAGCGTGGAGAAGAAGCTCTCGGGCATCGCGTTGTCATAGGCATCTCCCACCGAACCCATCGATGGGCGGACGCCAGCCTCGCCGTACCGCTTGCCGAATGTCACAGACGTGTATTGGGTGGATTCAATCGGTTGTCGCAACACTGGGACGGAGGGTGATGCGATGGCGGGTCGGCGACGTTCGGAACGGGCACTGCGGGACAAGCTGCGATCGCCAGGGCGACCTCCTGTAGCGTGGCAGGAGCATCGGCGACGGTTCTGGGCGTTGATCGCCGAGGGGCACTCGAGCGAGGAGGCGGCGATGAAGGTTGGAGTATCGCAGCCGGTGGGATTTCGTTGGTTCCGCACGGCCGGCGGTATGGCCCCGTCGCATCTATCGCGTTCGTCCAAACCGACCTCCGGGCGTTACCTGAACATCCGACAAATCATGCCAGATCGCCAGCAGCATCGCGCGAAACAACGCCAACGGCGGCCAGCCAAGCTCACCCCTGGCCGCAGACGAAATATCCGCGAGCAAGCGGTCCAGTTCGGACCAATCCACCAGAGCCGCTACCTCATCC
>CAMBRC010000008.1 GCA_945869965.1 Asaia bogorensis | reverse complement strand
GTTGCGATCCGCCACGATGGCGGTCAGGACCTGACGGTCAGCTTCGGTGAGGTCGATCGTGGTGATCTTGCGCATCCGAGAGACTCGCATGCGCAGTCATCCAAGTGAATCCTGAATCGGATGTAACTGTCAGATTATATCCACTAGCGCCTTCCCGCGCCCGACAACCCTGCCGGCGGCGCTGGCCAGCATGGGCTTCGTCCAGGCCGATCCGATCCGTGCCCCCGCCCGCGCCCAGGACCTGATCCTGCGCCATCGCGTCCGCGACTACCGGGCCGGCGACCTCGAACGCCACTACCCCCGCCTCGCCATCGAGGAAGGCTACCTGCACGTCTACGGCTTCATGCCCCGCGACCTGCACGCCCTGCTGCACCCGCGCCACGACCCGGCCCTGCCCGACGGCATGCTGGTCCCCGAGGGCATCGCCGCCGACGTCCTCGCCCATGTGCGCAAGCACGGTCCCACCCACCCCGCCGAGCTCGCCGCCGCCCTCGGCACCGGCCTGACCCTGAACGCCTGGGGCGGCCAGTCCCAAGCCACGACACGAGCGCTCGACCTGCTCCAGCACCATGGCCTGTTGCGCGTCAGCAGCCGCCGCGGCGGCATCCGCGTCTACGCTCCGGTGCTGCCCCGCGTGGAAGCACCACCGCCACAGACACGCCTGGAAAATCTCGCGATGGTCCTCGCCCGCCTCCTCGCCCCGGTCCCGCAATCCACCCTGACCGGCCTCGTCGCCAAGATCGCCCGCATGACCGTCGGCGCCCAGCCGCGCCCCGGCCCCGTCGCCGACCTGCGCGCCCGCGGCCTGCTCGCCGCCACCGAGGTCGACGGCACCGCCTATCTCTGGCCCGCCGACGCCCCGCCACCCACCCGCGCCCCCGCGCCCGCCTTGCGCTTTCTCGCCCCCTTCGACCCCCTGGTCTGGTGCCGCCGCCGCTTCGAACATCTCTGGGGCTGGGAATACCGCTTCGAAGCCTACACCAAGTCCGAAAAACGCCTGCGTGGCTACTACGCCCTGCCACTGCTCTGGGGCGCGGAGATCATCGGTTGGGTCACCATCGCCCGCACCCCGCACGGCCTGGACGTCCGGCCCGGCTTCATCGGAACCCGCCCCGACAGCCCCGACTTCACCCGCGCCTTCGACGCCGAGATCGCCGCCATGCAAGCCTTCCTGGCCACCGACAGCGAAGCGCCACCCGACCGGGAGCCGGCATGACCCACCCCGTCACCATCATCGGCGCCCCCGCCTCGCCTTATGTCCGCAAGGTCCTGGCGGTGCTCGAACTCAAGCGCGTCCCATACCGCCTCGACCCCGTCGTGCCGTTCTTCGGCAACGATGAATTCACCCGCCTCTCCCCGCTGCGCCGCGTCCCCGTCGTGATCGACGGCGACCTCGTCCCCGTCGTGATCGACGGCGACCTCGTCCTGCCCGACAGCACGGTGATCTGCGAATACCTCGACGAACGCCACCCAACCCCGCCCCTGATGCCGCGCGACCCCGCCGCCCGCGCCCGCGCCCGCTGGCTGGAGGAATTCGCCGACACCCGCATGGGCGACGTGCTGGTCTGGGGCATCTTCGGCGGCGCCGTCATCCGCCCGGGCGTCTTCAAGCAGCCGCGCGACGAAGCCGCCCTGGCCAGGCTGGTCGCCGAGGAACTGCCGGGGGTCATGGACTTCCTGGAATCCGCAGCCCCCCAAACCGGCTTCCTCGCCGGCGACCTCGGCACCGCCGACCTCGCCATCGCCGTCGCCTTCGCCAACCTGCGCTGGTCCAATGTCGGCGCCAACCTCGCCGCCTGGCCCGCCGCCAGCGCCTGGATCGCCAGCATCGAAGCCAGCCAGCCGCTCGCCCGCCTCAACGCCCTGGCCGAACGCTCGCTCACCGTCCGCCACGCCGACCGCCCGGCCCTGTTCGCCGAATACGACGTCGCCCTGGTCGAAAACAGCGTCGCCGCGCGCGAGGCGCGCCGTGGGCCGATGACCACAGTATAAAAAGCAAGCCTCCGGCGGCGTCGTGCGCAGCACGCTTTCGCGTGACGGGCCAAGTGCCCTTTGATCCCATGACTTTGCACCCGGATTCCACGACACCGGTCGTCTTATGTATGGGGGTCAAGGGGCCTTCGGCCCCTTGCCGGCGGAGCCTTGCTTGCTGCCCTGCCGGCCAAAGGGAAAACTGGCAGCCGCCCGCGAACCTGTCATATGCTCCCGCGATCATGGCCAAACCCGCCCCCGTCTCCGACATCGCCGACCCCACCGTCGCCGAGTTGCTCGCCGCCCGACCGCACCTTTCGATGCACGCCCATGACGGGTTGATGCTGGAGGGCGTGGCGCTGAAACGCATTGCCGAGGTGGTTGGCACGCCCGCCTGGGTCTACGGCGCCGGCACCATGCGCGCCCGCCTGGCCCGGCTCCAGGCCGCCCTGTCCGGCACCAACGCCCACATCCATTACGCCGTGAAGGCCAACGACCACCTGGCCGTGCTGGCGCTGATGGCCCAGGGCGGCGCCGGCGCGGACGTCACCAGCGAGGGCGAGTTGCGCCGCGCCCGCGCCGCCGGCATCGCTGCCCGGGACATCGTGTTCTCCGGCGTCGGCAAGACCGCGCGCGAAATCCGCCTCGCCATCGCCGAGGATATCGGCCAGATCAACCTCGAAAGTGCCGAGGAACTGGACCTCGTCTCCGCCATCGCCAGCGGGATGGGCCGCACCATGCGCGTCGCCCTGCGCATCAACCCCGACGTCGATGCCGGCACCCACGCCAAGATCACCACCGGCCGCGCCGACAACAAGTTCGGCATCGCCCACGCCGACGCCCTCGCCGTCTATACCCGCGCCGCTGCCCTGCCCGGCGTCGAGCCGGTCGGCCTGGCCCTGCATATCGGCAGCCAAATCCTCTCCATCGCCCCCTATCGCGCCGCCTACGCCCGCACCGCCGACCTTGTCCGCGCCTTGCGCGCCGCCGGCCTGACCGTGAACCGCGTCGATTGCGGCGGCGGCCTTGGCATCGGCTATCGCGACGACCCCGGCGCCCCGGTCGAGGCCTTCGCCGGCGCAGTGAAATCCACCTTCAGCAACCTCGGCGTCCAGTTGATGGTCGAGCCCGGCCGCTGGCTGGTCGGCCCCGCCGGCGTGCTGCTGGCCGAGGTGGTGATCGCCAAGGGCACGCCCGCCACCCGCCGCTTCCTGGTGGTCGATGCCGCCATGAACGACCTGATCCGCCCGGCCATGTACGACGCCTGGCACGGCATTGTCCCGCTCGCCGCCGCGGACGCCTCCGCGGCGCTGGAAACCGTCGATATCGTCGGCCCGATCTGCGAATCCAGCGACACCTTCGCCCGCGACCGTGTCCTGCCGCACCTTGCACAAGGCGCCCGCGTCGCCATCCTTGATGCCGGCGCCTATGGCGCGGTGATGAGCTCCGCCTACAACACCCGGCCACTCCTGCCGATCGTGATGGTGGATGGCGACCAGTGGCAGGTCGTGCGCGACCGCCAGTTGCATGAAGAACTCTGGGCCGGGGAGCGCATCCCCGGTTTCATCCGTCCGTGACCTGAGGCCCATCCGTGTTCCAAGGCATACCGGCATGATCATCCCCCCGCGACCGCAGGACCGCTTGGACACCCTGTTGCGCACGGTGGCGCGCCGCCGCCGGCTGGCGATCCTGGCGCTGTGGTTCGAGCGCGCCTGGCCCGCCGCCTGGCCGATGCTCGGCGTGCTCGGCATCGCCGCCGGCGTGGCGCTGCTGGACATCCCGCGCAGCCTGCCGGGCTGGGCCCATGCCACCCTGCTGGCCGGCTTCGCCATCGCCCTGGCCGTGACGCTGCTGCGCGCCACCCGCCGCGTCACCGTGCCCGACCCTGCCGCCGCCGACCGGCGCATGGAGCGTGACTCCGGCCTGTCGCACCGCCCGCTCGCCGTGCTGACCGACCAGCCGGCCCAACAGGGCGGCGAGACGCTGTGGCGCGCCCATGTCACCCGCGCCATGGCCCAGCTCGGCCGCCTGCGCGTCGGCCCGCCTCGCCCGGGCATGTCGCGCCACGACCCGCGCGCCCTCCGCCTTGGCCTGCTCGTCGCCCTCCTCGCCTGTCTCGGCATCGCCGGCGAACAAGCCCCCGGCCGCATCGCCCGCGCCGTCCAGCCGGTCTTCACCGCGCAAATCGTGCCCCCGGCCACCCAGATCCAAGCCTGGATCACCCCCCCTGCCTATACCGGCCTCGCGCCGCTCTTTCTGCGGCCCGAAACCGGCGCGATCGCGGTCCCGCACGACTCCCGCCTGGTCGTCAACCTCAGCGGCGGCAGCGGCGAGCCCACCCTCTCCTTCGGCGCCAAGCCCCTGCCGTTCAAGCCGCTCGACGCCAGCAGCTTCCAGGCCGACGAAGCCCTGACCGAAGCCGGCCGCCTCGCCGTCGCCCGCCAGGGCCGCGAACTCGCCGCCTGGGACATCGCCGTGATCCCCAACGTTGCCCCGGAGGTCCGCTTCCCCGAACCGCCGAACGGCACCCGCGCCCGCATCCCGCAAACCCGCCTCCCCTGGCAGGCCTCCCACGCCTACGGCGTCGTCTCGCTCCAGGCCGAACTCACCCTGCGCGACCGGCCGGAAGCCCCGCCCCTGCTGGTGCCGATCCAGCTCCCCGGCGGCAGCACCAAATCCGCCAAGGGCATCCGCCTCCATGACCTCACCGCCCACCCCTGGGCCGGCACCATGGTCGAGGCCAAACTGGTCGGCAAAGATGCCACCGGCCTCGCTGGCATCAGCGAGACCATCGGCTTCGAACTCCCCGAGCGCCGCTTCCAGCACCCCGTCGCCCGCGCCCTGCTCGAGGTCCGTAAGCGCCTCACCCTGCGCCCCGCCGAACGCGGCCCCGCCTTGCTCGACCTGGACCGCATGGCCGCCCTGGAAGAGGCCTGGAAAGACGACCCCGGCGGCTTCCTCAACCTCGGCTCGATCATCACCCAGCTGCGCCAGGACCGCGCCCCCACCGCCATCGACGAAGCCCAGGCCCGCATGTGGCAACTCGCCCTGCACCTGGAGGAGGGCGCCCCCGAACGCACGGCCCGCGCCCTGGAACAGGCGCGCCAGGCCGCCCGCGACATGCTGGAAGCCGAACGCAACGGCGAACAGATCGACCACGCCGAACTCGACCGCCGCCTGCGCGAGGTCCAGGAAGCCCTGCAGCGCCACATGGAAGCGCTCGTCGACCAGGCCCGCCGCGACCCCGCCAACCAGAACTTCGACCCCGAGCGCCGCAACCGCCTCGACGCCGAAGAGATGAAGCGCCTGGCCGAACAGATGCGCGACGCCGCCCAGAAGGAGAAAATGGACGAGGTGCGCGACAAGATGGCCGAACTGGAACGCGCCATCGAGGACATGAAGAAGGGCCGCCCCGAAAAGGGCCAGCCGACCGAGCGCCAGAAGGCCCGCGCCGAAAAGCGCCAGCGCGGCGAACGCCAGATGAGCGCCGTCCAGGACATGGTGAAGCGTGAAGGCACCCTGCTCGACAACGCCCAGCAACGCGGCGGCCAACCCGATCCGCAGCGCGGCTTCATGACCCCGCGCGGCCAACGCCCCCAGAACCCCGAGGACCAGCAACGCAGCAACGCCCAGCGCAGCCACGACCAGAAAATCCAACAAGCCCTGCGCCGCGCCCTCGGCGAGCTGATGCAGCAACAGGGCGACCTGACCGGCAAGATCCCGCCGCCGCTGGCCGAAGCCGACGCCGGCATGCGCGACGCCATCCAGGCCCTACGCGACGGCCGTGACCCCGCCGCCGCCGCCGCCGCCCAACGCGTCATCGAGGCGCTGCAAAAAGGCGGCCGTGACATGAACCAGGAAATGGCCGCTCAGTTCGGCCGTGGCGGCGAGGAAGACGGCGAGGAAGAAGGCGACGAGTCCGGCGAGGGCAGCATGATGGCCGAAGGCGACCAGGACGGCCAAGGCAACGGCCCCGGCAGCCAGCAAATGGGACCGGGCGACCAGCGCGGCGAACGCCGCAACGAACGCGGCATCGGCCGCGGCCGCAGCGTCGACCGCCGCGCCGACGAACGCCGCGACCCGCTCGGCCGCCAACTCCGCGAAGGCACCTCCGGTACCGACGAAGGCAGCGACGTCGAGGTGCCCGGCAAAGGGCAAATGGAAGAAGCCCGCACCCGCGCCATCCAGGAAGAACTCCGCCGCCGCGGCGCCGATCGCGGCCGGCCGCAGCAGGAATTGGAATATATCGACCGGCTGCTAAGGCAGTTCTGACGCTATAGAAAGGCAAATATCTTCTTTTTGTGAACAAAAAGAAGCAAAAAAACTTCATCCATTTAAGAAGATATCTTCATCCTGAGCGAAGCAGCGGACCCACGCTGTTAGCTCCGCTCCAGGGCCTCCCCACCCAGACGGATAAAGTTTTTTTGCTTCTTTTTGTTCACAAAAAGAAGACCTTGCCTTTACTTCCCTTTGGCCAAGCGCATCACCGCATGCTCGGCTGGCACAATAACCATCCCCACACCCAGCCCCACCACCCCCGACAGCCCCGCCCCCGCCAGCCACCCCGCCACAGCCCCGCCCATCGCCAAGCTGCCCGCCGCCACATGCGCCACCCAATGCGCCGGCCCCGGCACCCCCATCTCCTCCAGCCCATGCAACAGGATCCCGCCCCCCACCCACAGCATCGCCGCCGTCCCCACCGCGCTCAGCCCCTGCAGGAACGGCACCATCCCCCGCACCAGCGCGCCGCCGATCTGCCGCACCCCCGCCCGCCCGGTCCGCACCATCGCCAGCCCGAGATCATCCGCCTTCACGATCAGCGCGACGGCCCCATAGACCCCCAGCGTGATGAATATCCCCACACCCCCCAGCACCAGCGCCTGGCGCAACAGCCCGGCATCCGCCACCGTCGACAGCGTCAGCGCCATGATCTCCGCCGACAGGATGAAATCCGTCCGGATCGCCCCGGCGATGCGCGCCTCCTCCCCCACCGTCGTCGGCACCTCTTCCGCATGCGGCCGAAACGCCTCGATGAGCTTCTCCGCCCCCTCGAAGCACAGATACGCTCCGCCCAGCATCAACAACGGCGTGACCGCCCAGGGCGCGAACAACCCCAGCGCCAGCGACGCCGGCAACAGATAAAGCAGCTTGTTGCGCAGCGACCCCATCGCGATCCGCGCCACCACCGGCAATTCCCGGCTCGGCGCCATGCCCGCGACATAGCGCGGCGTCACCGCGGCATCGTCAATCACCACCCCCGCCGCCTTGACCCCCGCCTTCGCCGCCTGCGCCGCCACATCGTCGATCATCACCGCCGCCGACTTGGCCAGCGCCGCGACATCGTCCAGCAAGGCGATCAATCCGCTGCTCATCCGCTGCCCCCGCGCGTCACCCGCGCCGCTCCCGTGCATCACAAGCATCAGAAGCCACGTCCAGCCCTCAGCCCGCAAGCGCCAACCCGCGCCCCGCCTCCCGCTGGGGCAACCCCTCGAGCACCGCCAGCACCATCTCCGCCTGCTGGTCCAACCCATACCGCTCCGCCACCCACGCCCGGTACAGCCCCGGCCGCGCCGCCCGGATCAGCGCCACCGCCTCCTCGACGCTGGCGAACTGGCACTCCACCGGCCACAACAGCTCCGCCCCCGGAAACCCGTGCACCACGGGATATGCCCCCACCGCCATCGCCTCGCCGATATTCAACCCGAAGCTTTCGTACATCGTGGTCGACAACAGCACCCCCTTGTCGGCGTACCAGCCGGGCATGTCCGCCACCTCACCATCGAAATGCACGCACCCCTCCAGCCCCAGCGCCGGGATCATCCGCCTGAGATACCGCACCGTCCGCAAATCGGTGAAAGCCCCCGCCACATGCAGGCTAAACCCGGCCTCCTGCCGCCGCAGCGCATGCAGCACCTGCAACATCAGCATCGGGTTCTTCTTCGGCTCGACATGCCCCACCCAGCCGATCCGCCGCATGTCCGGCGCCACCGCCCCGGGCCGGAACCGCTCCAGGTCGATCCCGTTCGGAATCACCATCCGCGCCGCCGCCCCGCTGGCAGGAAACCGCTCATGCACCAGCGCGTCGATATCCTCGCCCACCGTCACCAGCACATCCACCTGGCGCCAGTCCACCCGCGCGGGATAATCGGTCTGCAACGCCTCGATCGAATGCAGCCGCACAACGCACGCCCGCCCCCCCAGCACCCCGCTGCTGGTCGCCCAGGCCGCATGATCCCAGCACCATTCGAGCCAGACGATATCGGCCCAGGCAATCGCGGCGGCCAACTCCGGCCCCGGCGGCCCGGCATAAAACCGCACCTCGAAATGCCGCTCCAACGCCGGGATCAACGGCGCCAGGAAACTGCCACGACGGTCCTTGATTCGATCGGCGAGCAACAGGCGGCGCATGGATCATGCCTCGGCATCGGTGATGCCGGCAGTATCGCGCCGCCCGGGTTAGCGAGAGCTTAACCTATGCCCCCCGCCCCCCAACCGACGGCGCAGCCGCGGCTTCAACAGCGGCCGGCTTGGCACTACCACCGCCCGCCGCGCCGCTCTCCGTCCCGCCCCCCGCATTGCCCCCAGCATTGCCCCCAGCATTGCCCCCGGTCCCAACCGGCGCCGTGCTGGTGTAGCCGGTGATCGTCACCGCGGTTCCCGGCGCGCCAGCGTCCCGCGTTGCCACACCGCCAGTTGCCGCACCGCCAATCGCCGCACCGCCACCGGCCGGCTCGCGCGCCCCGCGCGGCGCCTCACCGATATGACCGCGATCCCATGAACGATAGGCTTCCAACTGCTGTTCGGTCGGAATCGTGCTGCGCACCGCGCCGGTCTCGTCGCGAAACTCGATCACCACGATCGCCAGCCCGGGATCCAGCCGTAGTGTCGGGTTAGGCAATGATTTGCCAACCGGCGCGGCCGCCGCCGGCTCCGGACCTGGGCCGCGCTTGTCGCCCGGCACCGCGCCCGCAGGCCGAGCCACCTCGGCGCTGGCAGACACAGCCCCGACGCGGGTGACGGAAAGATCGCTCGACATGGGAGGCACCTTCGATGGCGCAAGACCAGCTTGGTGCACCCTCCTGGCGCAGGAAGGCAGACTATCCGGCAGGGGTTAAAACTTCGCCAACACCGGCGCGGCGGCAGCAACGAAGACCCTCAGAAATCCGTCACCCGGCCCTTGTGCTGCCAATCGCCATAGCGCGTCGGCTCCGGCCCGGACGCGCCACCGATCTCCTTGGCCAGCGGCTTCGGCAACGCCGGCTTCAGTGCCGGTGGCTGCGGCGCCGCTGGTGCTTGCGCTTCCGTCACCGCCGGCGGGTCTGTCTTCTCGTCGGTCATGCCATCAACATGGCGTGTGCGCGACGAATTGCAACCAATCCAGACTTGTCAGCACACCTGCCATTCGCTGTGCTATCCCTGGCCCAGCCGCCCAAGCCAAAGCCGCAACAACATCGACAGCGATCGGAGACAAACATGCGCGCCCGCCTGCCGGTCATCGCGATGCTGGCAGCGTTGCTGGGACTCCTGCCGCCAGGCCCAGCCCTGGCCCAACGAACGCGCGAGGCCCCGGTATCGCCCCAGGCGGCGCCCAATGTCGCCCCGCAAGGCGCACTCGGAGACCGCGAAGCCACGATCGCCAACCGCACCGCCCTGTCCATCACCCAGGTCTTCATCTCGCCCAACAGCACCGACGCCTGGGGCGACGACCGCCTCGGCGACGCCATCCTCGAACCCGGCCGCACCCTGCGCCTGCGCCTCGGCCGCCTGCGCGACTGCGCCTTCGACCTCCTGGTCATCTACGAAGATGACAGCCGCGAGGAACGCACCGCGCATAACCTCTGCCGAACCCGCCAGGTCGCCTTCGACGGCAAGGCCCGCATCTGGCCCACGGTGGTGCCGCTCCAACTGCGCGAAATGACCCTCTCCAACCAAAGCGCCCGCGCCATCCAACAAGTCTTCATCTCCGCCGCCGATGCCGCGCAATGGGGCGAAGACCTGCTGCCCCAGGCAATCTCGGTCGGCGAATCCAGCCAAATCGCCTTCCGCGGCGGCTGCACCGTGGATATCCGCGTGGTCTTCGAAAACCGCGCCGCCGAAGAACGCCGCGGCATCGACCTGTGCCGCCGTGCCACCATATCGATCGAACCCGGCTGGACCACCCGCGACGACATCCCGCCGCCAGCGTAAGCAAAAAGCAAGGCTGGGCTCCGCCCAGACCCGCCAGGGGCCAAGCCCCTGGACCTTATGCATTAAGGGTCCAGGGGGCTTGGCCCGTCACGCGTAAGCGTGCTTCGCACGACGCGGGTCTGGGCGGAGCCCAGCCTTGCTTGCACCCCTACGGCGAGTACCGCTGCAACGCCGGCATCAACTCGCGCGCGATGATCTGTTGGGTCAGCGGCCCCGCGTGGTGCCAGCGCACGAACCCTTCGCCATCGACCAGGAACGTCGACGGCGCCGCCGTCACCCCCCAGTCCGACGCCACCCGCCCTGCCGCATCGTATGCCACCCGAGCATAGGGATTGCCGTTGCGCTCCAGATAGTCCAGCGCGTTGGTCCGGCTGTCACGGAACGCGATCGCCCACATCTCCACCCGCGCCTCGCGCAACTCGTGCAACAGTGGATATTCCAGAATACAGGCCGGGCTCCACGCCCCCCAGAACTTCACCACGACCGGCTTGCCCGCGCTCAGCAGGTCGCGCGTCTCGAACCCCCGCCCCAGCAAGCCGGCGAGCTGGAAGCCCGGCACCCGCTTGTCCTGCAACCGCGTCGGGCTGCCGCGAAACGCCGATTGCTGGCGCGGCTGCCCCATCAGGACGTCCCAATAGGCATACACGCCAATGCCACCCGCCAGCAGCACCATCAGCAACCCAAGCAACTTGAACATCAGCCGCCGCTCTTGCGCGGGTTCAGCGTGTTCCAGGTGCCGGCCGGCGGCGCGGCACCGCTCTCGGGCTTCCACTGGCCGGATTTCTTCAACGCCTCCGCCACTTCGGGCGGCATATAGGTCTCGTCATGCTTGGCCAGCACCTCGCTGGCCAGGAAACTGCCATCCGGCCGCAGCGTCCCCAGCGTCACCACCCCCTGCCCCTCGCGAAACAGGTCGGGCAAAATGCCGGCGAACTCAACATCCACCGCCGCCCGCCCATCGGTCACCCGAAACCGCGCCACCGGCTTGCCGTCCCGCCCCGCTTCGCCAGCAAGACGGCCGCGCGTCGCACTGCCCGGCTCCACCAGCCCGCCCAGCCGCAACATCCGCCCCGCCGGCTGCGGCTTGTCCACCAAGTCGCCCGGCGTGACAAAAAACACCAGGTTGTCGCTGAACGCCAACAGCGTCAGCCCTGACGCCGTGCCCAGCCCCATCAGGCACAGCAACACCACCGCCAGCCGCCGCCCCTTGCGCGTGCGCAGCATGCTCACAGCGCACGCTCCCGCCCCTGGGCCCGATTCCGCCGCGGATCAATCGCCTCCAGCCGCCGCCGCGCCCGCCCCACCCGCAACCAGGCATCGACCGCAAACGCCGCCCCCACCACCAGCGCCAACCCATACGCCGCCGCGACAAACCCCAGATGCGTCACGCCCCTTGGGCTCCCGCCAACAGCAAGCCACGAATCCGCCGCTCCATCACCGCCGCCCGCAACCGCGCCATGACAATCGCCGCAAACCCCAACGAGAACCCCAGGATGCACACCAACAGCGGCCACAACATATCCACATGCATGCTCGGCGCCCCGCTCACGGTCAGCGTCGAGGGCTGGTGCAGCGTGTTCCACCAGTCCACCGAAAACTTGATCACCGGCAAGTTCACCACCCCCACCAGCGCCAAAATCGCCCCCGCCCGATACCCCCGCACCGGATCATCAAACGCCCGCACCAACGCGATATGCCCGAGATACAAAAAAAACAGCACCAACACCGACGTCAACCGCGCATCCCAAACCCACCATGCCCCCCACATCGGCTTGCCCCACAAGCTCCCGGTCGCCAGGCAAAGCGCGGTAAACGCCGCCCCCACCGGCCCGATCTCCACCGCCGCCAGATCCGCCAGCGGATGCCGCCACACCAGCGACAATACCGAACAGACCGCCAGCGCCAGATACCCCCCGCTCGCCAGCCACGCCGAAGGCACATGGATATAAATAATCCGAACCGCGTCCCCCTGCTGATAATCCGCCGGCGCCAAAAACAACCCCCACGCCAGCCCCGCCAGCGTCAGCACCAGCGCCGGAATCGCCACAAACGGCAGCACCCGCCCCGAAATCCGCAAAAAGCGGCCAGGATTGGCAAACCGATGCAGGCTGCGCGCAACAGGAGGCGACGAGGAACTTTCCACGCCGCCCATATACGCCCTGCCGCCGCCGGTTTGAAGGCCGCCCCAATTGCGCTTAACTCCCCGCCCCGCCCCACCCCGCCCGCTCCTACCCAATTGGAACCCACCCCCATGGCCTACTGGCTGGTCAAATCCGAACCCGACGCCTTCTCCTGGGACCAACAGGTCGCCAACAAGGTCGAACCCTGGACCGGCGTGCGCAACTTCATGGCCCGCAACTACCTGCGCGCCATGAAAAAAGGCGACCGCGCCTTCTTCTACCACTCCAACATCGGCAAGGAGATCGTCGGCATCGTCCAGGTCGCCCGCGAAGCCTACCCAGACCCCACCGTTGAACCCGGCGAAAAAGGCGACTGGTCCTGCGTCGACATGAAAGCCGTCGGCCCGGTCAAAACCCCGGTCACCCTCGCCCAACTCAAAGCCAACCCCGCCTTCGCCGAATTCCCCCTGATCCGCCAATCCCGCCTCTCGGTCATGCCCGTCTCCGAAGAACACTGGATCGCCATCTGCACGCTCGCCGGCGTCAAGCCATGAAGGCAAGGAAGACTTCTTTTTGTTCACAAAAAAAGACTCGCCTTCCCATGATGCGCCCCCTCTGCCGCCTCGAAGACATCCCCGACGGCGAATCCCGCGGCTTCGACCCGGCGAGTGGCGGCTTCACCGGCCTCTTCGCCATCCGCCGCGGCAACACCGTCTACGCCTACATCAACTCCTGCCCCCACATCGGCGTCCCCCTCGACTGGGCCCCCCACCGCTTCCTCACCCGCGACGGCACCCGCATCATCTGCGCCACCCACGGCGCCGAATTCCGCATCGAGGACGGCGAATGCACCACCGGCCCCTGCCTTGGCGACCGCCTGGAAGCCGTTATGATCGAAATCAAGGACGGCGTGGTGCTGGTGCCCGCTGACGCCGGCCTGTAGTCCACGCAGAGCACACCAAGAGACGGGGAACCCAAGCAATGTCCGACACAATCTTTCCGGTCAAACCCGAAATCGCCGCCCACGCCCACGTCACCGCCACCCAGCTCGCCGCCATGCACGCCCGCCTGGCCGACAACCCCACCCGCTTCTGGCTCGAACAATCCCACCGCGTCGCCTGGTCCCGCCCCCCCACCAAAACCGTCTCCGGCGACTTCACCGGCGACGTCCGCGTCAAATGGTTCGAAGACGGCACCCTGAACGCCACCGTCACCTGCCTCGACCGCCACCTCGCCCGCAACGGCGACAAAATCGCCATCATCTGGGAAGGCGACGACCCCAACGCTTCCGAAAAAGTCACCTACCGCGACCTCCACGAACGCGTCTGCCGCCTCGCCAACGCGCTCAAATCCCTCGGCGCCAAGAAAGGCGACCGCATCTGCATCTACCTCCCCATGGTCGTCGAAGCCGCCGTCGCCATGCTCGCCTGCGCCCGCATCGGCGCCATCCACTCCGTCGTCTTCGGCGGCTTCTCCCCCGACAGCCTGGCCAACCGCATCCAGGACTCCGAATGCGCCATCCTCATCACCGCCGATGAAGGGCGACGGGGAGGCCGCAAAGTCCCCCTCAAGACCAATGCGGATGCCGCGGTAGCGCAGTGCCCAACGATCAAGCACGTCGTGGTGGTAAAAGTCACCGGCGGCGACGTCGCCATGACCCCCGGCCGCGACCACGACTACGCCGCCCTCGTCGCCGCCGCCGCCCCCTGGTGCGAACCCGAGGTCATGGCCGCCGAAGACCCCCTCTTCATCCTCTACACCTCCGGCTCCACCGGCAAACCCAAGGGCGCCCTCCACACCACCGGCGGCTACATGGTCTGGGCCAGCTACACCCACGAACTCGTCTTCGACTACAAACCCGGCGAGATCTACTGGTGCACCGCCGATGTCGGCTGGGTCACCGGCCACACCTATATCGTCTACGGCCCGCTCGCCAACGGCGCCACCACCCTGATGTTCGAAGGCATCCCAACCTGGCCCGACGCCGGCCGCTTCTGGCAAGTCGTCGACAAACACCAGGTCAACATCTTCTACACCGCCCCCACCGCCATCCGCTCCCTCATGCGCGAAGGCGAAGCCCCCGTCCGCAAACACGCCCGCACCTCACTCCGCCTCCTCGGCAGCGTCGGCGAACCCATCAACCCCGAAGCCTGGCTCTGGTACCACCGCGTCGTCGGCGACCACCGCTGCCCCATCGTCGACACCTGGTGGCAAACCGAAACCGGCGGCATCCTCATCACCCCCCTGATCGGCGCCATCGCCCAAAAACCCGGCTCCGCCACCCTCCCCCTTCCCGGCGTCACCCCGCTAATCGTCGACGCCGAAGGAAACGAACTCCCCGGCGCCACCGAAGGCAACCTCTGCCTCGCCCACCCCTGGCCCGGCATTATGCGCACCATCTACGGCGACCACGACCGCTTCATCCAGACTTACTTCTCCACCTACCCCGGCCGCTACTTCACCGGCGACGGCGCCCGCCGAGACGCCGACGGCTACTACTGGATCACCGGCCGCGTCGACGACGTCATCAACGTCTCCGGCCACCGCATGGGCACCGCCGAAGTCGAATCCGCCCTGGTCTCCCACACCAAAGTCGCCGAAGCCGCCGTCGTCGGCTTCCCCCACGACATCAAAGGCCAAGGCATCTACGCCTACGTCACCCTCAAACTCGGCGAAGAACCCACCGAATCCCTCCGCCGCGAACTCATCGCCTGGGTCCGCAAAGAAATCGGCCCCATCGCCGCCCCCGACGCCATCCAATGGGCCCCCGGCCTCCCCAAAACCCGCAGCGGCAAAATCATGCGCCGCATCCTGCGCAAAATCGCCGCCAACGAAACCGAAGGCCTCGGCGATACCTCAACCCTCGCCGACCCCGGCGTCGTCACCGACCTCATCCAAAACCGCGTCGGATAACCGCAATACTGATGCTTCCCTCCCCCCGCTTGCGGGGGGAGCCGGAGGGGGGGCAGCCACAAGAAAAGCAGTTCTTTTTTGAAAAAAAGAACCAAAAAACTTCTATCCACTAAGCCCACTCCGTCATCCCAGCGAAAGCGAAGGATTCACGCTTCCCTTACTTCCTTCCTAAACGAATAAAAGTCTTTTTGCTTCTTTTTCTACAGAAAAAGAAGACCCTTACTTTCTTCCCTCGGAGCCCCACCATGCGCCTAGCCGTCATCTCCGACATCCACGGCAACCTCCGCGCCCTAGAAGCCGTCCTCCAGGACATCACGACGAAAGGCGTAGACGACATCATCAACCTCGGCGACTGGATCGCCGGCCCCCTCTGGCCCCGAGAAACCTTCGACCTCCTCCACGAACTCGAAATCCGCTCCGTAAGAGGCAACCACGACCGCTGGGCCATCGACCGCCCGGATGACCAGATGCCCCCCGCCGGCCGCTTCGCCCGCAACGCCATCACCCAAACCGAGTGCGAAATCCTCCACGCCCTCCCGGAAACCATCGATATGGGCGACATCCTCGCCTGCCACGGCACCCCGACGGACGACATGGCCTACCTCCTAGAAGAACCCGCCGAAGGCCGCCTCGCCCCCGCCCCCCGCGCCCTGCTCACCGAACGCCTCGGCTCCGCCGCCGCGAGAAAAGTCATCCTCTGCGGCCACTCCCACCGCCAGGCCACCGTCACCGGCCCCGGCGGCGTCCTCATCCTCAACCCCGGCAGCGTCGGCTGCCCCGCCTTCGCCGACGTCCCCGCCGCCTCAAACTTCGAACACCGCTCCCCGCACGCCCGCTACGCCATCCTCACCGAAAGAAACGGCCGCTGGGGCACCGAAATGATCGCCCTCGAATACGACTGGAACGCCGCCGCCCAGAAAGCCGCCGACCTCGGCTGGCCCAAATGGGCGACCATGCTCGCCACAGGCGCCACGCCGTAGGGTGCAATGCCCCTCCGGCATTGCACCACCCCAGCGACAATAAAACCGCTTCGTCTCGAAGAAAAATAGCAAGCGCTTCTTTTTGGAAAAAGAAGCAAAAACTTTTATCCACTCACTCTCGTTATCCCCGCAAAAGCGAAGGGCCCACGCTTTCTTCGCTACCGCCCCTCCGTCACCACCGGCCCGTCACGACCCCGCAGGAAACGCTTGGCCTCCTCCGGCACCCCGACCCAGGAATGCCGATACTCCTCCCAAACGGAAAACGCCGGCAGCGGAAATGACGGGTCGGCAAATGTGCCAATGCAGATGCCGATATGGTCGGGCAACAACTCGTTCTCCATGAACATGCTGCTGCCGCATGTCGGACAGAAATGGAATGTCACCGTCCGGCCGCTATCCGCCCGGCGCGGATAGGCCTTGCTCTCGCCCTCAATGCGCACCTGCGTCCGCGGCCAGAATGCCCCGGCATGAAACAACGACCCAGTACGCCGCTGACAGTCTTTGCAATGACAGATATTGACCCGATCCGTCTCGCCGGAAACATACGCGCGCAGCGCCCCGCACTGGCATTGGGCTACCCGTTCCATGGCGTTCTCCTACCGGAATCATTCTTCCGATTTCCGGAACGATACGATCAAATTCCTCGCTGGGCAAGCAGCCGACACCGATCCCAGCCAAACCTCAATTCTGAGCAATCCCTCGCGCGCGCCCACAGGAGCCGGCACTGCCTGCTTGCGCCGCGACAGCCCTAGCGGCATTCACCCCAACGGCCGGACGCACCCCGCATCGCATCCCCAGCATCTCCCCGGAAGGGCGCAGCATCATGATGATCTGATCCGCCGACATGGCCGGTGCCGCCACAGCTTGGCCAGACCCGGCAAGCGGAATTGGCGCCGGCATCGTCGCACCAAACTGGCCGGCACCTGGCCCGGGCGGGGCACAAGCCTCCAAGGCAACCAGAAGCCCAATCCAAGCCATCGCATACTGCCCGCGCGTCAGCCCCGCCCCCTCGACCACCAGCCAGACCATGGCATTGGCCGCCGCCGCCCTGTGGTCAATCCGCTGTGAGCCGCTACGGCACCACCGTCGCCGCCTCCGCCGCCCGCGTCTCCAGCACCACCCGCCCGTTATGCCCAAACACCATCTGCTGCGTCGCCTCCGAGCCGTGATGGATGAAGATCATCCCCGCCCCCAGCGGCACCGCCGTCAAGTTCATGCTCGACTGCACCCGGTCAAACCCCTTCCCCGCCATCCCCGGCGCCGAGCCCACCACCACAAACACCTCCTCCGCCCGCAGCCGCACCAGCGCCGACAGCCCCGCCCCCCGGAACAAAAACGCATCCGGCCCCAGCGCCCGTGTTAGCCGTCCATTGCCATCCATCAGCATCACCCGCGGCGCCATGATCGTCCGCCCCAGCGGCAGGCTCGAAATCGTCAACACCACCGCCCCGCGCTCCGGCGCGATCCGGAACGCCGCATAAAACCCCGCCCGCTCGCCGACCAGTCGCAGGCACGGCAATTGCGAATCAAACTCCATGCTCACCGGCGCCTCCCGCGGCGTCGCCTCCGGCAGCGGCAGCGCCAGGCTTAAATTCGGCGCCGCATCACAGCGCAGCTCCCCCAGATCGATGATCGGCTCAACCCCCGCCGGCGCCACCGCGCACCCCGCCAGCATCAAAACCCCAGCCAGCGCCCCCCTCACTTCAAAACCGTCCCAAACGCCTCGGCCGCCGCCCGGAACGCCGCGTCAATCCCCTGGACCGCCCGCTCGGGATCGGCCACCAGCTGGTCGGACGTAACGAAGCTGTATTGCGGATCGGGCGGAATGGTAATCACCGGATTGGGCGGCGGCCGCCCCAGCGGCCAGTTATAGATCACCCGGTCACGCATCAGCACGGTGCCATCCGCCGCCCGCACCAACCGGCACGTCACGTTGGCATAGGGCCGGTACGGCGTGCTGTCCCCCACCCCCGCCGCCAGATAGCCCCATTCGACAAAGAAACAGTCCAGCCACGCATCCGGCCCCGCCGGCAGCCCGCCATAGCTCTCCAGGAAATCGCGCTTCGTCCGCTCCACCGCCACCGGCACCACCCTGTAGCCCTGCGCGCCAATCGCCGCACTGACCCGCTCGATGAACAGCGGCCGGGCGGCAAACTGCCGGCTCGCCAACGCCTCCACCAACCGCGCCTCGCGCGCCGACAGCACCGCCGCCTCGGCAATCGCCCCCACCAGGCCAAACATCTGCCCTGGCCCGCCCCAGACAAACACCGTCGGCCGATCCGACATCGACGGCGTCAAAAACCCAACCGTCGCCACCGGCGCCCCCGCCGCACGGTCATACGGGATCGGCGGCGCCCCACAGCCAACGGGCAATAGCAACAACGCCAACACAGCCCAGCGACACATCGGCCCGCCCCCAACATTCTGGAACGCGACCGTCGCATGCAGTCATTGCGGAAACAAACAAGCAAGGCTCCGCCGGCGTCGTGCGCAGCACGCTTTCGCGTGACGGGCCAGGGGCCTTTTGATCCCATGACGTTGCACCCGGTCTCACCCCGACCAGCCGCCCTTATGAATGGGGTCAAGGGGCCTCCGGCCCCTTGCCGCCGGAGGCTTGCTTGCCCCTCCTAAATCTTTTCCCCTATCTTTGAATTTTTCCCTTGAACCTAACATATAATGCCATTATATATACCCAAATGAAAACCATAGGGACCGCCACTGCCGAGCTAGCCGACGGGCTGCACGCCGCTTTTGCGGCCGCTGCGACACGTATGCCGCTCCTGGCGCCCTTATTTTCTCTCATCCTGGCCCGCCTGGACGCTGTCTTTCGTCAGCTCGAAGCCCTTTTCGCCGGCTGGCAGGCCGGCACCCTGCCCGCCCCCCGTCCCGCCAATCCGCGCCCGGTCCAATCCGCGCCCGCCATCACCCACAACACCCCGCCCGCGATCCCGTCGCGTCCGCGCGCCCGGCCTCCCATGTCCCGCCGCCGGACGAACGCGCCCGCAATCGCCCGGACCGCACCCGCCATCGCCGCCCCGCGCAGCTCGGCCGCGTCACCCCTGCCCATTCCCCCCAAGCGCCAGCCACCGGCACCGCGCATCGAAATTTTCAAAAATCGGCCTCTTCGCCACGGTGACCACCCATGTCAAATTCATTACGATATCAAATCATTTTGCCATCCGCCTCAACAACGCTGCATCCCGGAACGCCGATGGCTCCCGCCAGCCACCCCGAAGGGGGCTGCGAGAGCCATGAGCCAGTCCGGCAGGGCGCCGAGGCGCCCTTCCGGCAGGGATCAGAAGTTCAGCGCGTTGAACGCGGTGGTCAGGCGGCCGCTGAGCGCGGTGAAAGCGGTCGCCAGGCCAACGGCCAGCACGCCGGCGATCAGGCCGTATTCCATGGCGGTCACGCCACGGCGGTCGGAAACAACGTTCTTGGCGATCTTGAGAATGGCCTGCATGTCGAACTCTCCTGTTTGATACTGTTACACCGGCCACCCGGACCCCCCGGACAATCCGGAGCCCCGGACTTTCGGAAGAGGCGACCCTGTGTCGGCGAGGAGAGAATGCGGTGCAGGCGATTACATATGTCTTACAGTTTCTTCATTCCATCAGCCGGATTTACTCCGCCCCACCGAAAGATCGATCAGCCGTGCCCAGTTCGCCGCCGAATGCAGATGGGCATAGATCGCCCCCAGCCAGCCGCGCCGCCGCCAGTCCAGGAACACCTCGTCGCTGACCTGGTCGAGCTTGTCCGGCCGGATCACCTTGAAGCCCCGCACCCGCGTCGACCCCCCGCCGGTGAAATTCACCGTCGCCTCCTCCTCCTGCAACAACCCCGCCGCCTCCAGTGCCGTCGCAAACGCCGTCGCCGCGGTGACGTTGTCGCGAAAGCTGGCACAGAACTGCACCGCCTCGCTCAACGCCGCCGTCGGCTTGCCATCCTCGAACAACCGCTCCCCCGTCTCCTGGCCCAAACACGCCGCCCCCTCGTCCATCCCGACATAGGTGGTGCTGCGGGCCGGGTCCTCGACGAAGATGAACGGATAGGCCCGCACATAGGCCGGCACATAGGCATCCACCCGCCACGCACCCGCCTCGTCCACGTACAGGTTGCCGACCTCGTTGATCCCGACCAGCGCCACCGGCGCCGGAATTGCCCCTGCGGCAAACACGATCGGATAATGCCGGGCCACCAGCCCGAACTCCCCCAACCCCACCGGGATCGATGCGGCCCCGGCGGCAAACCCATACCCAGCGGCGCGATTAAGCCGCACCGCCCCATGCAGGTTCGGGTTCACCCCCACCACCTTGGTGTAGAACAGCGGCAAGGAAGGTGCTGCGGTCTCGGACATCAAAAGCTCCTGGTAAACAGATCAGCCACGCAAGCCGGCATAGGCGGCAATCCGCGATGCCAACCCCGGCACCGCCGCCGACCGCACGAGATCGGCCAGATCGGCATCGCGCGTATCCGCCCGCGCCGCCCCGGCCAGTGCCCGCGCCGTCGCCCTGTCCACCCGCGTCACCTCGGCCCCGATCGAACCAACAGCGGCATCGAAACCATCCTGCTCCACCAACGCCGTGGCCAGCCCGCAACCAAGTGCGGCTTCGGCATCGAGCCCCTGACCCCGCGCCGTCAACGCCAGCGCTTGCGCCTCGCCAACAATCGACGCCAGCCGCCGCGTTCCCAGCACCAGCCCGAACCGCGCGCCGGGAAAGGCAAACCGCGCAGCGGGATCGGCCAGCCGCCAGGTGCAAGCGGCGAACAGATCCGCCCCCGCCCCGAACATCCGCCCATGCCCCAGCGCGAGCGTCGGCACCGGCGCATGGCGAACCGCCTGCAACAACAGCTCGATGGCAACGAACCGCGCCAGCAACCCGGCATCCGTCTGATTGCCGATGTCACCGACATCGAATCCAGTGCACAGCGCCTTGCCTTCGCCGCGCAACACCAGCAGCCGCACGTCGGGTGCTTCGGCCAGGGCGACCGCTGCGCGCAGATCCTCGACCAGGACGGCATCGAGCGCATTGCCCTTGTCCGCCCGCCGCAGCGTCGCGGTCAGGACGCCATCGGCGAGCGCCGTGGTGACCAGGCTCATGCGGCGGCCGGCGGCATCGACCACAGGTTCGGCAGAACATCGGCCGAATATCCGGACACGAAGCTTTTTTGCGCCCCGCTCGCCGCGTCGAACACATGCCGGTGCACCATGCCGATATTGGCGCCATAGACATGGATGCTGATCGAGGGGGCGTCGGCAATCGCATTGGCCACCACATGGATATCGCCGATGCTGGGCGAGACCATGCCGACCATGCCCGGCCGCAGCGTGGCGCTGTGGCCCGGCACCAGCGTGCCGGTGGCGCTTGTGGTGAAATGGGTCTCGGTTTCAGCACCACGCAACATGCCGATCAGGCCCCAGACCATGTGGTCGTGGATCGGCGTCTTCTGCCCGGGTCCCCAGACGAAGCTGACCACCGAGAACCGCTCAAGCGGATCGCAATGCAACAGGTACTGGGTGTAGCGCTCCGGATTCGGTTGGGCGAATTCTGCCGGCAGCCAGTCATCCTGGGCGACCAGGCCAGCGAGCAGCAGCTTGCCATTGGCCAGCATCGCCGCCTCGTTGCCGTGATGCGCATCGGCCAGCCGCGTCATGTCCTGCACGAATTGTTTCAGCCGTTGGACGCTCATACCACCCCTCCTGCATGCAATGCCGCGATCTCCGCTTGCCCAAAGCCGACACTGGCCAGGATGGCGTCGGTATCCGCCCCCAGCAGCGGCGCCAGCTTGTCCAGCCGCGGGGTGCCGTGGGCGAGGGTCACGCCGCTGCCGGCGAAGCGCAGGGGGCCCCAGGGGGAATCGACGGTCTGCATCAGGCCGCGGGCCTTGACCTGCCGATGCTCGATCACCTCCTCGATGCGCCAGATGCTGGCGCTGGGGGCGCCGGCGGCATTCAGCCGGGTCTCCCAATTGCGCGGCGTGTCGGCGGCGAGCTTGTCCTCGATTAGGGCACGCAGGGCCGGCTCATTCTCGTTGCGCAGGAACCAGTCGGCAAACCGCGGATCGCTGAAACTGTGCTCAAGGCCGAGCGCCTTCATCAACGCGTCGTATTGCTTGTCATTGTTGACCGCCAGCAGCAGCCAGCCGTCCCCCGCGCGGAACAGATTGGCGGTGGGCTTGCGGCTGACCGCCTGGTTGCCGGATTGCTGCTGCTTGTGGCCGGTCACCGTCCAATCGGCGATCGGGCCGGCGAGGAAGGCCAGGGTGGCGTCGAGCATGGAGATGTCGACGAACTGGCCGATCCCTGTATGGGTGCGCTGGAACAGGGCGCTGGCGACGCCGAAGGCCATGGTCATGCCGGTCAGCGTGTCGCAAACGGCAAAACCCGCCCGCACCGGGCCGGTTTCTTCGTGGCCGGTGATGGACATGATGCCGGACATCGCCTGGATTTTTCCGTCGTAGCCGGCCTCGGGGCTGTCCGGACCCGTGTGGCCGAAGCCGGACACGGCGGCGTAGATCAGCTTGGGGTTGATCTTCGCCAAGTCGTCGTAGCCCAGGCCGAGGCGCGCCATCACGCCCGGCCGGAAATTCTCCATCACGACGTCAGCCTCGGCGGCCAGGCGGCGGATGATTTCCCGCGCTTCGGGCTTTTGCAGGTCGAGGGTGAGGCTGCGCTTGCCGCCGTTGATCGCCATCCAGCCTGACGACATGCCGCGCTCGGCCCATTCGCGCGACAGCGGGGTGCGGCGGGCGTCCTCGCCCTCGCGCCGCTCGACCTTGATGACGTCCGCCCCCATCAGGGCGAGCTGGAAGCTGGCGTACGGACCCGCCAGCACCTGGGTGAAGTCGAGGATTTTTATGCCCTCGAACGGGCGCGCACCGCTCATCGGATCAACCGACCTTCGCCACGACGCGGTTGGGGCGGGCAAGTTCTTTCTGCCGGTCGAACTCCTCGCGCCGGCGCCGCAATTCCTCGGCGCCGATCTGTTCCAGGTTCAGGTAGTCGAGCTTCCACACCCCGTCGGCGTTCCAGCGCAGCGGCGACTGCATGGTGGTTTGCGGGCCGATGGCGGATTCCAGCAGGCGCAGGGCGTATTCCAGCGTCTGATCCTGGCTGGCCACGTCGTGCGGGCGGCCGGCGCTGTTGCCGAGCGGGAAATCGCTGAACAGGAAGCGGGGGGCGGCAGCGTGCTCGACGATGTCCTTGGCGCAGCCCATCAGCACGGTGGCGATGCCGGCGGCTTCGAGCGCGCGCGCGGTCAGGGTCGAGGTCTGGTGGCAGACCGGGCAGTTCGGCAAGACGATGGCAGCGTCCACCCCGTCGGCCAGGGCGCGGGCGACGATCTCGGGCGCGTCAGTGTCGATGGTCACGCGATGGCTGCGGTTGGTCGGTGCGCCGAAGAAGCGCTGCGCCACGGCGCCAATGCGCCCGGCGGCGGCGGCGCGGCGCAGGGCGGGCAGGGGGAACCAGGTCCCATTGTCCGTCGCGGTGGTGTGGGCGCGGTCGTAGCCGATATGGGAGATGCGCAGATCGTGGTCTTGGGAGGTGTCGCCCTCGTAGACCTGGTAGAACTTGGCGCTGCCGTTATAGGCCGCGCCGGGGCCCTGGTCGCCCTTGTCCGGTTGGTACGGGGCGGCGGTGGTGATGATGGCGATGCGGGATTGGGCCAGGGGTTTTGCCAGTTTGGTGAACGGGGCATCCAGGTGGTGCGCCCAGCGGTACGCCGTCGTGTAGCCGATCGCCTTGTAGTACTCGCGGGTGCGGAACATGTACGGGATCGGCGAGTCATGGTCGGGTGCAAAGCCGAGTTGGTCGGTCAGCGGCGAATCCATGGGCGTGCTCCCGGCGCGGGTGGTGTTGTGCGCCATGGTATGGGCAGGGCGGGGCGATGTCACCTAGCGTCAGCAAGGAAGCAAGGCTCCGCCGGCAAGGGGCCGAGGGCCCCTTGACCCCATTCATTGTGCCCGTGCTCCTCGCCCCTCCAACCGCTTTGTCATGGGGGTCAAGGGGCCCTCGGCCCCTTGCCGGCGGAGCCTTGCTTGCTCACGCGATGTTTGACTTTCGGCCAAACTTCTGGCGTCCGTTGTCGAAACTGGGAGACGTCCGATGCAATTGACCAAGCGTGAACTTGTCCTCGCCGCCCTGGCCGTTGCCGCCGGGAGCCGGACCGCCGCGGCGCAGGCTGTCGAGCAATTGCAGATATTCGTGCCGGCCGCGCCTGGCGGCGGTTGGGACCAGACCGCGCGGACGATCGATGCGGTGCTGCGCGCCAACGGGCAGATCAAGACATCGCAGGTGACCAATGTGCCCGGCGCCGGCGGGGTGGTCGGGCTGCCGCAGTTCCTCAACCAGTGGCGCGGCCGGCCGAACGCGGTGATGGTTGGCGGCATGGTGATGGTGGGCGCGATCATCGCCAACAAGGCGCCGGTGAAGCTGACCAACACCGTGCCGATCGCGCGGCTGACCGGCGAGTTCGAGGTGCTGGTGGTACCGCCGAATTCGCCGTTCAAGACGGCGGGCGATTTCGCCGCGGCGCTGAAGGCGGATGCGGCCAAGGTGCCGGTGGCGGGCGGCTCGGCGGGCGGCACGGATCACATCATGCTTGGCATGATCGGCAAGGCGGTGGACGTGCCGGCGAGCAAGCTGAGCTATGTGGCGTTTGCCGGCGGCGGGCCGGCCCAGGCGGCGTTGCTGGGCGGGCATGTGGCGGCCGGCATTTCCGGTTGGGGCGAGTTCAGCGAACAGGTCAAGGCCGGCAAGCTGCGGGCGCTGGCGATTTCCGCCGATGTGCGCCAGCAGGGGATCGATATCCCGACGCTGAAGGAGCAGGGCATCGATGTCGAGCTGTTCAACTGGCGCGGCGTGTTCGCGCCGCCGGGTGTGACGCCCGCCCAGCGTGACGCGATGATCGCGCTGATGGAGACGATGGCGAAGTCGGAGGCCTGGCTGGCGGAGTGCAAGAAGCGCGACTGGACCTCGATCCCGTTGTTCGGCGATGCCTATGCCAAATACCTGGAGGCCGAGACGGCGCGCATCGAGGCGATCCTGAAAGACCTCGGGCTGGCCTGAGCCCATGACACCGCGCGCCAGCCCGGGCTTTGCCTGGCCCGAAACGCTGATCGGGCTGGGGTTGTTGGGGCTGGCGGTGCTGGTCTGGTGGCAGACCGGGGCGATTGCCAGTTCGCCGATCTACGCCAAGGTGGGGCCGCGGATTTTTCCGTACCTGACGGCACTCGGGCTGGGTGCGATGGCGGTGGCGATGGTGGTGCAGGGGCTGCGCGGCGGGTGGCAGCCGGAGGAGGAGCGCGAGATCGCGACCGATTGGCGCGCGGTGTTCTTCGTGGCCGCCGGGTTGCTGTTCAATATCGTGCTGATCGTGCCGCTGGGCTTTACCGCGGCATCGGTGGTGATGTTCGTGTTGGTGGCGCATGGCTTTGGCAGCCGGGCGCCGCTGCGGGATGCGGGCATTGCCTTGGTGTTTTCGCTTGCGGCGTTCTTTGGCTTTGCCAAGGCGCTGGGGGTGAATATCGGCGCGGGCTTGATCGAACGCCTGTTGGGGGCTTGAGGCGATGGAAACCCTTGCCGCTCTCGGTGCTGGTTTTAGCGTGGCGCTCAGCCCGGAGAATTTGCTGTGGTGCCTGTTGGGCACCTCGCTCGGCACCGCGATAGGCGTGCTGCCGGGGCTGGGGCCGGCGTTGACGATTGCGCTGTTGCTGCCGATCACGTTTCAGGTGCCGGCGACGGCGGCCTTCATCCTGTTTGCCGGCATCTATTACGGCGCGATGTATGGCGGCTCGACGACCTCGATCCTGCTGAACACGCCGGGCGAGAGTGCGACCATCGTCACCGCGCTGGAGGGCAACAAGATGGCGCGCTCCGGCCGGGCGGGGGCGGCGCTGGCGACGGCGGCGATCGGGAGTTTCGTGGCGGGCACGATCGGCACGCTGGGCATCACTTTCCTGGCGCCGGTGGTGGTGGATTTCGCGCTGAAGTTCGGGCCGGCGGAGTATTTCGCGTTGATGGTGGTGGCGTTTGTGACCGTCTCGGCGGTGTTGGGGTCGTCGCCGGTGCGCGGGTTGGCGTCGTTGTTCTTCGGCATCTGGCTAGGGCTGATCGGGATCGATCTGCAGACCGGGCAGGCGCGCTTCACCTTTGGGCTGGACGAGTTGCTCGATGGCGTCAACGTCATTGTGGTGGCGGTTGGGTTGTTTGCCATTGGCGAGACGCTTTATGTCGCCGCGCGGCGCCATGCCGGGCAGGACGAGATCGTGCCGTTGCGTGGCTCGCTGTACATGACGCGCGAGGAGTGGTCGCGCTCGTGGAAGCCGTGGTTGCGCGGGGCGGCGATCGGCTTTCCTATTGGCGCGATGCCGGCGGGCGGGTCCGAGGTGCCGACCTTCCTGAGCTACTGGACCGAGAAGAAGCTCTCCAAGCACCCGGAGGAATTCGGCACCACCGGGGCGATCGAGGGTGTGGCCGGGCCGGAGGCGGCGAACAACGCCTCGGCGGCGGGTGTGCTGGTGCCGATGCTGACGCTGGGGCTGCCGACCGGGGCGACGGCGGCGATCATGCTGTCGGCGTTCCAGAGCTATGGCATCAATCCCGGGCCGCTGCTGTTCCAGAGCCAGCCGACGTTGGTCTGGGGGCTGATTGCCAGCCTGTATATCGCCAACGTGATGCTGCTGGTGCTGAACCTGCCGCTGGTCGGATTGTGGGTGCGCATCCTGCGCATTCCGCCGCCTTTGCTCTATGCCGGGATCCTGGTGTTCGCCACCATTGGCACCTATGGCATCTCCAACTCGGTGGTCGACCTGATGCTGTTGTACGCAATCGGGGCGGTGGGGTTCCTGATGCGGCGCTATGATTTCCCGACTGCGCCGGTGGTGATCGGGATGATCCTGGGGCCGCTGGCGGAGCAGGAATTCAGGCGGGCGATGACGATTTCCAATGGCGACTGGTCGGTGTTCGCCACCCAGCCGCTGTCGGCGTCGCTGCTGGCGCTGGCGGCACTGGCGCTGGCCGGACCGTTCCTGTGGCGGCTGCGGAGGGGGAGTGCGACATGACGCTGGCCAGTTTCGGCAAGCCCGGGCGGTTCCTGCGCGGGAACCTGCATACGCACAGCACGCGCTCGGACGGTAAGCTGGCGCCGGAGGAGGTGTCGCGGCGGTATCGGGCGATGGGGTACGATTTCTATGCGCTGACCGATCATTTCCTGGCGCGCTATGACTGGCCGATCACCGACACCACCGGGCATCGGGCGCCGGGCTTCACCACGCTGATCGGGGCGGAGTTGCATGCCGGGCGGACGTCGCAGGGCGATATCTGGCACATCCTGGCCGTCGGGCTGCCGTTCGATTTCGCACCGGCGGCGGCGGAGGAGAGCGGGCCGGAGCTGGCGCGGCGGGCGATCGACGCCGGGGCGTTCGTGGCGATCGCGCATCCGCAATGGTACGGGCTGACCGAGGCCGACGGGCGGGCGCTGTCCTTTGTGCATGCGATCGAGATCTACAACCACAACTGCCTGATCGACGCCGACCGGGCGGATGGCGCCTATCTGCTCGACCGGATGCTGGGCGAGGGGCATGACTTTTCTGCCATCGCCGTCGATGACGCGCATTTCACCGACGCGGCGGACGAGAATGCCGATGCCTTCGGCGGCTGGGTGATGGTCAAGGCGGCGGAGAACGCGCCCGCGGCGATCCTGGCGGCGCTCAAGGCGGGTGATTTCTATGCCAGCCAGGGGCCGGAGTTCCACGACATGCGCATCGAGGGCGACACTCTGATCGTGCGGACCTCGGCGGTCACCCGCGTCATGGCGCTGGGGGCGGCGTCGCGCGCGGTGAAGGTGGCGGGCCAGGCGATGACCGAGGCGCTGCTCGACCTGACGAAGCTGCGCGGGGGCTGGGTGCGGGTGGTGGCGATCGATGCCGCCGGGCGGAAGGCGTGGACGAACCCGATGCGGATTGGGTGAGAGAGGTAGGATTAGGCTCCGCCCAGCCTAGTTTTTTAGGGCTTTACCCGAAACAAGAGCACCTCAGCCCGCGCCGCCGTGCCAGTGGCCTGTGCCGCGCGGTCGAGTTCGCGTTGCAGTACGGTGAGATACTCGCCCACCGGTTCCTGGGCCGGGCGGGCGCCGAGGTCGAGCGGGCCGGTGGTGGCGGTCGCGGTCAGCATATGCTGCCCCGGGCGCGATGGTGCGGTTGCCTGGAGGCGGATGCTCCATTGGCCCGACGGCACCGCGCGGCGCATCACGTGGTGGACCACCCCGTCATTGGTGTGCAGGTCGACTTGCAGCATGCCGCCACCGGTACCTTGCAGGGTGGCGGCAAACGGCGCGCCGGCGGCGACCTCGCCATCGGCCATCGCCAGGCGGATCGTCTCGCGCGCCCGTTCGCGCCGCACCGCATCACCGAGGACCATGATCGGCGGACACAGGCCGGGATCGAGCGGATCGGTGGCGACCTGGAGGCGATAGCCGCCGGCGCGCGCATGGTTCAGAAAGCTTTCCAACGTCAGGTCCTGCCGCGCCGGGCCGGTGACGCTGATCACGCCGGCGTCGTCCTGTGACAGCAGCACGAGCGCACAGGGCAGCGTGGCCGCTTCGATGCGCAACGCCGCCAGTCCGGTCGAGACCGGGATCGCCGGCGGCGATTGCGGCGTCGCTACCGGCCGCGGCGGTGCCGGCATGGCCGCGGGCGGCGGGAGCGGCAAGACCGGCGTCGGCAGCGACGGCACGACTGCCGCCTGGCGGGGTGGGGCAGGGGGCGGTGGCTGGAACAGGGTGCGGCCGAAACCGACCCCCAGTGCGATCACTGCTGCCAACGCACCGGCGCCGACGAACCACGGCCACAGGCGCCGGGCGGGCGCCGCGGTGTTGCCTGCCGATACGGTCGTCGCCGGTGCGGTCGTCAACGGTGCCGGCGGCGCGACGGTTAGCACGGGCATGGGCGCGGGGGTTGGCGCGGTGCCGCGCGTGACCGAATGCGCCTGGGTCAGCATCTGCGCCATCGCGCCGGCCGAGCCGGGCCGGTCGGCGGGGTCCAGCGCCAGGGCGGCGTCGATCACCGCGAGGAAGCCTGCGTCATACCGGCCGGCGCCGATTTCCACCGCGGGTGCCATCGGTCCGGTCGCTCGCGACGAGGCGGCGTGCTGGCGGGTAATGGCGTCCGTGACCTTGCCGCCGATCGCTTCGTAACCGATCGCGCCGACGGCATAGATGTCGGAGAACGGGCCCTGGCGGGTCCCGAGGATCTGTTCCGGCGGGGCGTAGCCGCCCGAGAATATCTGGGTGAAGCCGTGCGTCTGCTGGCCGCGCGCCTCGCGCGAGGAGCCGAAATCGATCAGCACTGGGCTGATGTCGTCGCGCAACAGGATGTTGGCCGGCTTGATGTCGCGGTGCATCAGGCCGGCCTCGTGCACCACGGCGAGACCGGCGAGGATGTCGGACAGGATGCGGCGCAGGTCTTCCTGCGGCATGCCGCCGGGGTGGTCGCGCAGGGCCGCCTGAAGCGTGCGGCCGATGATGTATTCCATCACCATATAGGCGGTACCGTTCGCCTCGAAGAATGTCTGCACCCGCACGATGTCGGTTTGGCCAGTGCTGGATTGACCGGCGCGGGTGCGGCCAAGGCCGATGAGGGCGCGCGCCTCATAGACAAAGCGGCTGCGGCAATCGTCGAAGACCTGGGTCTCGCCGGCCGAGGCGGCGTGGACCTGCATGCCCTGGCGCACCGCGAACTGGCGCGGGAAGTATTCCTTGAGCGCAAAGAACTGGCCGAGCAGGTCCTCGGCCAGATAGGTCACGCCAAAGCCGCCGCGGCCGAGCAGGCGGACAATGCGATAGCCGTTCAGAACCGTGCCCTGGGCGAGCACGTCGTTTGGCCAGATGGCATCGTCGCGGGAAGCCTGGTCACTCATCGCGGCGGGACGTCCGGTCGCGGCATCGAGGCCGGTCTCCACGTGTTGGGAAGCAGGTTGGGCGGGTTTGCCGGGGGCAACCTAGCGGATCGCCGCCGCCCGCACCACAATAGGCCCAGTGAATTCACCGCGATCCCCGCACGGCACGACTGGTGCACGGGGACCGGCAAGGAGGTACGAGAAATGAGCGACGCAAAACTGGCGCCGAACCTGCCGCAATGGATGGTCGACCATGTCGGCCGCTACCTGTCGAGCGGCGGCACCGACGGGCACATGTACACGATCAACGCGCCGAACCTGCCGACCATGTCGGTGCCATCGCTGCTGTTGACGACCACCGGGCGCAAGAGCGGCGAGAAGTTCCTGTTCCCGCTGTTCTACGGTCAGGCGGGCAATTCCTATTTCGTCATCGCGTCCAAGGGTGGCGCGCCCGCCCATCCCGGCTGGTATCGCAACCTGCTGGCCAATCCGGTGGTGGAGGTGCAGGTCGGCACCGCGAAGATGCAGGCCAAGGCTCGCACCGCTTCGGGCGCCGAGCGGGCGGCGCTGTGGGAGAAGGCGGTGGTGATCTGGCCGCCCTTTGCCGATTATCAGCGCAAGGCAGTCGACCGGGAAATTCCGGTCGTGGTGCTCGATCCCGTTGCCTGATACCCACGCCCGCTGATTTCTGGCCACCGCTTTCTGGAGCGCATAGCATGACCGATACCCCGGACTACACGCCGCCCGACGTTTGGACCTGGAACAAGGAAAATGGCGGCCGGTTCGCCAGCATCAACCGGCCGATCGCCGGCGCGACGCATGACAAGGAGCTGCCGGTCGGTAAGCACCCGATGCAGCTCTATTCGCTCGGCACGCCCAATGGCCAAAAAGTCACGGTGATGCTGGAGGAGTTGCTGGCGCTCGGGCATACCGGCGCGGAATACGATGCCTGGCTGATCAAGATCGGCGCCGGCGACCAGTTCGGCAGCGGCTTTGTCGCCGTCAACCCGAACTCCAAGATCCCCGCCCTGGTCGATCGCAGCGGACCTGCGCCGATCCGGGTGTTCGAATCCGGCGCGATCCTGATGCACCTGGCCGAGAAGTTCGGTGCCCTCCTGCCAACCGAACCGGCGGCGCGCGCGGAATGCCTGTCCTGGCTGTTCTGGCAGATGGGCAGCGCGCCGTATCTCGGCGGCGGCTTCGGGCATTTCTACGCCTATGCGCCGATGAAGAACGAATACGCGATCGACCGCTTCGCCATGGAAACCAAGCGCCAGCTCGACGTGCTGGACCGCCGCCTGGCGGAGAGCGCCTATCTCGGCGGGGCCAACTACACCATCGCCGACATCGCGGTCTGGCCCTGGTACGGCGGGCTGGCCAAGGGGCTGCTGTATGGTGCCGGCACATTCCTGGGAGTGGACGAATACAAGAATGTCCAGCGCTGGGCTGACACGATTGCCGCGCGCCCGGCGGTGAAGCGCGGCCGGATCGTCAACCGCATGTCCGGCGAGCCGTCGCAACAGCTGCATGAGCGCCATGATGCGAGCGATTTCGACACGAAGACGCAGGACAAGATCGCGAGCTGATACACAAGACTCCAGACAGGCAAGGCCAGGGCTTCGCCCTGGACCCACCAGGGGCCAAGCCCCTGGACCTTAAATTCATGGGATCCAAGGGCCGCCGGCCCTTGGTGGGTCCAGGGCAAAGCCCTGGCCTTGCCTTGTTTCAATGAAAATCCCTGGACTTCGGCAGCATGCGGACCTCGCGCGGATGCCGGGCGCGGGGCGGTGGCGGTTCGTCGGCGCTAATTGCGGCATGCGTATCCGACAGCGCCAGGAGGTCGGCGCTGCGGTCTTCGATCGCGCGCGCCATCAGGTGGACCACGCCTTCCGGGCTTCGCTGCATCAGCCCTTCGACCAGCATCAGCCGGGCGGACATCACCGCGGCGCGGAATTCCTCGAACTGGCGCGCCCAGAGCACAACGTTGACGACGGCGGTTTCGTCCTCGAGGGTGATGAAGATGGCATTGCCGCTGCCGGGCCGCTGGCGCACCAGCACCACCCCGGCCACGCGGGCGCGCCGCCCGTCCGCCAGGGCGTTGGCTTCGGCGCAGGTCACGACACGGTCTTGACGGAAGTGCTGGCGCAGCAGGCCCATCGGGTGGCCCTTCAGCGACAGGCGCACCGTCTGGTAGTCGGCCACCACATGCTCGTGCAGCGCCATCGCCGGCAGGGGCTGCGCCACTTCCGCGCCCATCTCATTGGTTGCCGCGGCCGCGAACAGGGGCAGCGCGTCATCATCGGGCAGGCGGCGGACGGCCCACAATGCCTCGCGCCGGTCCAGGCCGAGCGAACGGAAGGCGTCGGCATCGGCCAACCGCCGCATCGCGTGGGCCGGCAGGCCGGTGCGGTGCCGCAGTTCCTCGACGTCAACAAACCCCGAGCCGCGCGCCGCTTCGATGCGGCGGGCCCAAGCCTCGGCGAAGCCATCGACCTGGCGGAAGCCGAGGCGCAGGGCGAAGGGGGCGCCGCTTTCGAGCGTGTTGTCCCAGTCGCTGTGGTTGACGTCGACGGCGCGCGGCTCGACGCCGCCGTTCTCCTGCGCCTCGCGCACGATCTGGGCCGGGGCGTAGAAGCCCATCGGCTGGGCGTTCAGCAACGCGCAGGCGAAGGCGGCGGGGTGATGGCATTTCAGATACGACGAGATGTAGACCAGCTTGGCGAAAGACGCTGCGTGGCTCTCGGGAAAGCCATAGCTGCCGAAGCCCTTGATCTGGTCGAAGCAGCGCTGGGCGAACTCGCGCTCGTAGCCGCGCGCGACCATGCGGCCGACCATCTTGGCCTCGAAGCTGCCGATGGTGCCGACATTGCGGAAGGTCGCCATGGCGCGGCGCAGGCCGTTCGCCTCGGCGTCGTTGAACTCGGCGGCGACCATGGCCAGCTTCATCGCCTGTTCCTGGAACAGCGGCACGCCCTCGGTCTTGGCCAGCACCTCGCGGAGCTCGTCGGGGTCGTGCGGCGGGGCGGGCGAGGGGTAGTCGGGTTTCTCCAGCTTGTTCCGCCGGCGCAGGTAGGGGTGCACCATGTCGCCCTGGATCGGTCCCGGCCGGACGATCGCCACCTGGATCACCAGGTCGTAGAAGCGGCGCGGCTTGAGGCGCGGCAGCATGTTCATCTGCGCCCGGCTTTCGACCTGGAACACGCCCAGGGACTTGCCCTCGCACAGCATGTCGTAGGTCGGCCCATCCTCGCGCGGCACGTCGGCCAGGCCCCAGTCGATGGCCGCGTGCTGGCGCAGCAGATCGAACGCCTTGCGGATGCAGGTCAGCATGCCGAGCGCCAGCACATCGACCTTCATCAGGCCGAGCGCGTCGATATCGTCCTTGTCCCATTCGATGAAGGTGCGGTCGGGCATCGCCCCGTTGCCGACCGGCACCATCTCGTCCAGCCGGCCGCGCGCCAGGATGAAGCCGCCGACATGCTGGGAGAGGTGGCGCGGGAAGCCCAGCAGGCGCTCGGCAAAACCGGTGGCGCGGCTGATCTCGGGATTGTCGGGGTCGAGCCCCGCTTGGCGCACCCGCTCCGGCCCCAGGCTGCCGCCCCAGCTGCCCCATTGCATCCCGGCCAGCCGCGCGGTGATGTCCTCGGTGAGGCCGAGCACGCGGCCGGCCTCGCGGATGGCGCTGCGCGGGCGGTAATGGATCACGGTGCCCGCCAGGGCGGCGCGATGGCGGCCATAGGTGGCGTAGATCCACTGGATCACCTCCTCGCGCCGCTCATGCTCGAAATCGACGTCGATGTCGGGCGGCTCGCGCCGTTCCTCGGAGATGAAGCGCGCGAACAGCACGTCGTTCTCCGCCGGGTCGACGGCGGTGATGCCGAGGACAAAACACACGGCCGAATTGGCCGCCGAGCCGCGCCCCTGGCACAGGATGCCGCTTCTGTCGGCGAAGGCGACGATTTGCTGGATCGTCAGGAAGTAGCGCGCGTAATCCAGCTTGGCGATCAGGGCGAGTTCCTGGTCCAGCAGCGCCGTCACCTTGGCCGGCACACCTTCGGGATAGCGACGATGCGCGCCCTGGCGGGTCAGCTCGGCCAGCCAGTCCTGCGCGTCCCAGCCGGGCGGGACGGGCTCGTCGGGGTATTCGTGCTTCAGCTCGCCGAGGTCGAAGCCGATGCGAGCCAGCAGGTGTTGCGTCTCCTCGATCGCCTCCGGTGCGTCGCGGAACAGGCGGACCATCTCCGCCGGCAGCTTCAGGTGCCGCTCGGCATTGGCCTCCAGCAGGCGGCCGGCGCCCTCGATCGGCACCCCTTCGCGGATGCAGGTCAGCACGTCCTGGAGATCACGCTGGGCCGGCGAGTCGTAAAGCGCGTCGTTGACCGCCAGCAGCTTCATGCCCGCCGCGCCTGCCATGTCGCGCAGCCGCGCCAGCCGCCGGCGGTCGTCGCCGCGCCGGCGCATCGCCACCCCCAGCCAGATCGATCGCGGTGCAACAGCGGCAAGCCGCGCGAGCAGCGCCGGGGGCGGATCGTGCTCCGGCAGCACCACCAGCAGCAACCCTGCGGCATCGGCCAGCAGGTCGGCCAGATGCAGGATGCAGCCGCCCTTGCGCGCCCGCCGGTTGCCCAGGGTCAGCAGCCGGCACAGCCGACCCCAGCCAGCGCGGTCGGCGGGATAGGCGACGATGTCCGGCGTGCCGTCGGCAAAGACCAGGCGGGCGCCGGTCGCCAGGCGAAACCCCTTCGCCATCGCCTTCATCTGCTCGGCTGTGAAGGGCAGATCAGCGAAGACCGGGTTCTCCAGCCACACATGCTCGCCAGGACTGCCGCCGTCGCGCAGCTTCTCGGGCGGCGGCAGTCCGTCCTCGCGCAGGGCGCGCAGCATGGCCCAGGCACGCACCACCCCGGCCAGCGTGTTGCGGTCGGCGATGCCCAGCCCGGTGTGCCCCAACAGCAGTGCCGTCAGCACCATGTTCGGCCCGGGCGAGGCGCCGCGCAGGAACGAGAAGTTCGTCGCGGCGGCGAGTTCGGCGTAGGAAGTCACAGGAAGATTCTTCTTTTTTGTGAACAAAAAAGAAGCAAAAAAAACTTCATCCATTCACTGACGGGGGCGTCCGTCTTAAATGAGTAAAGTTTTTTTGCTTCTTTTTGTTCACAAAAAGAAGAGCCTTTCTTCTTCATGCAAACAGCCCATGCAGGAACCAGCGCGGCGCCGCATCCTCGCCATGCAGCCCGGCGCGGAATACCCAGAACCGATGCCCCGCGGTGTCCTCCACGCGGTAATAGTCGCGCACCGGCGTGTCGGCGTCGCGCCACCATTCCCGTCCGATCCGTTCCGGCCCCTCGGCGCGGGCGACCTCGTGCACCTGGCCGCGCCAGCGGAAACGCCGGGGTGCCGCGTCGGGGATTTCCGACACGGTCTCGATCGGCTGCGGCGGTTCGAACAGGTGCAGCGGCCGGGTGGGCGGCTCGCCGGGTTCGGGGGACGGCCAGGGCGGGCCGGTGGCGTCGGAGGTCGCCGGCACCGCCCGCACTTCGCGGCGCGGATCATGGGTGTCGCGGCGCACGAAACGCAGCACGCGGTCGCGGCCGAAGCGGACGGATAGCCGGTCGATCAGTTCGGCCACACTTTCGTCCTCGGTGCCGCGCCCGTCCAGTTGGCCCTGGCCGCGCGGCATCGGCTCGCACAGCGGCACCGCCAGCCGGATGGCGTCAAAGCCGAGGCCGGGGTCGAAGCCGGGGTCGAGAGGATCGGCCAGCGCCGCCACCTGCTCGCGCCACAAGCGCAGCAGGGCAGGCACGTCGCGCGACGGGCGGCCGGTTTCCAGCGCCACATGGCGGACGTTGCCATCGACGCGAAAGAACGCCAGTTCGAAGCGCCGCCCGCCCTGGCCGCGCCGCTCCAGCATGGCGGCCACCTCGCGGATCAATGCCTCCACCACCATTTCCAGCGAGCCGGCATCGACCAGGGGTTCAGCGAATTGCCGCTCCGCCAGGCAGTCGGGCGGGCGGCGCAGCGGGGTGATGTGCCGGTCCTCGCGCCCCAGCACGGCGTGCAGCCGCGTCACCAGCGCTGCCCCGAAGCGCGCCGTGATCGCCTCGGCCCGCCGCTCGGCCAGGTCACCGAGCGTGCGCAGCCCCGCCCGGCGCAGGGCGGTCGTCACGTCGGGCGCGGCACCCAGGGCGGCCACCGGCAACGGCCGCAGCGCCGCCATGTCGCCGCCCCCCATGTCGTCGTCCACTGGCACCGCACCATCCGGCCCGAACCGCACCAGGGCGCGTGCCGCATCCGGCGTGCCCGCGATCGCCGCGCGCGGCGGCAGCCCGGCCGCCGCCAGCCGCCGCTGTGCCAACGCCAGCAACGCCGCCTCGCCGCCGAACAGATGGGCGCCGCCGGTCACGTCCAGCAGCAACCCGTCCGGTGGGTCCAGCGCCACCAGCGGAGTAAACCGCTCGCACCAGGCGGCAAGCCGGACCAGGAAGGCACGATCCTCCTCCGGCTGGGCCGGCAACGCGACCAGCCCGGGCCGACGCGCGCGCGCATCCGCCAATGACAAGCCGGGTGCCAGGTTCAGCGCCAGTGCCTGCCGATCACCGGCGGTGATGCGCAGCGCACCCCGGTCGCGCTCCACCAGCACCACCGGCGCGTCCGGCCGGCCAGATTCTCCGGACAGGGCCTCAGGCGGCAACAGCCCCGCCCGCCGCAGCCGGTCGGTCGGCAGGAAAGGCCACCACAGTGCCAGGTAGCGGCGCGACCCTGTGGGCGGGAACGGAGGCATCCCGGAAGGCGCGTTGCTCACAATCCCACTCCACATGCCATTCCTGTTCACCCAGTCCGCGGCGATGGCGCAGCAGCCGCAGCCCGAAGCTGGGCGGCCCCGGCGCATTCGCCGGCAGCGCGCGCGACGGCCGGCTGGTGACCAGCCAGCGGGTGCGCGCGGCGCTGGGCGGGGCAGTGCTGGGCGGGGCAGTGCTGGGGGCGGCGGGCGACTCGCGCAGCAACAGGGTGAAAACGCCGGCCGTCTGGGCGGCAAGCGACAGGCGGCGGCTGGCGGTGAGGTCGAGCTGGCGCGGCGCGCCGAACGGCTCGATCAGCACCGCGCCCAGGGCGGCACAGCGCGCGCCGTCGGCCCCCGCGCGCAATGTCGCCATCGCATCGGCCGCGCGCACCAGCAGTACCCGCGCCGGGTCCAGCCCCAGCTCGGCCAGCCCCGGCGGATGCGGCCGCCCCGTCGCCGCGCCATGCGCGTCCTGTCGCACCCACAGCACCGGCCGCGCCCCGGCCGCTCGCACCGCAAGCCCCAGTGCCACGGCCACGGCCGCCGGCTGGTCGGCCGCGCCAGCGGGCAGCAGCTCATGCAGCCCCGCCCGCTCGATCCCGCCGCCCAGTTGCACATCCAGCGGCGCGAACCCGAACCCCACCAGCCCGGCCTCCTGCGCTGCTGACCCGTGGGTCAGGCCGGCAAGCTGTCGCCGCAGATCGGCCAGGGTGGGGAGTGTGGGCATCGGGCAAGTACGTTCCTTATATGTTCTTCAACATAGGAAGGAACGCCGGGGAATGCGAGTCGATTCATCAGGGGTTATGCGCGGCGCAGCACCGGCAACATCCCGCCCGCCAAAATCGCAAAACCGCCAAGCGGCGCAGTCTGACCATCGGAGCGAACGGTCTCCGCCCCTCAGCTCACGCCATAGACGTAGAGATACGGCGTCGAGGCATCGATCGCCCCGAACAGCACCACCAGCTTGCCGCTATCCACATCGGCGTTGCTGAACCCGGCGAGCGTCAGCAACGCGCTGGGCTTGCCGGGCGCGGTCGCCAGCATGGTCAGACCCTTGTAGCCCTCGGCCCCCAGGTCATCCAGCCAGCTGATACTGAACCCCTCCCGGGTGACGCCCCAGACGGTGGCCGAGTCGCCCTTACCGAAGCCCACCACCGTGCTCCAGATGGCCGAGTCCGCATCGCGGTTGTCGAGGAAGAACGTGTCCTCGCCCCCCGCGCCGCTGAGGAAGTTGGACCCGGTGCCGCCATCCAGCACGTTGCGCCCGCCATGCGCGGCGATGCCATCGGTGCCGCTGCCGGTATGGATGAACCAGTTATCGCCGCTGGGGCTGGCGTTGATGTTCTCCGGCCCGATCAGGATGAACTCCTTCTCCACGCCGGCCACCGGCCCGGTGTAATACGTCGGCGCCGTGCTCAGTGGCACCCCGGTCGTGCTGTTGACCACGACGAGGTCGGTGATGGCATCATCGGCGCCGATCTCCCCCACCGCCGATATCGCCGCAAACTCCACCCCTTGCGATGGCGCCGACAAAGTGACGGCGAAGCCCTCGCTGGCCTCGACCAGCGTATCGCCGCTCACCGCGATGGTGATGACGGCACTGGTCGCGCCGGGCAGGAAGTCGACGATGCCGCCGGGCAGCACGCCGCCGATGAAGTCGGACCCCAGCGCCGGCCGCAACCCGGCCCCGGTGACGGCATAGGCGGCACTGCTGGCGCCGCTGATTCCGCCGGTACGGCTGACCGTGAAGGTGAAGGCGGTGGCCCCGCTGTCGCCCTCGGCGCGGGTGGCGTCGGTGGCGGCGATCGCCATTGTGGGGGCGATCGCCGCGCCGTCATCGTCCAGGATCGACCCGCTCGCGCTGGTGGTGCCGAGCAAGGCACCGCTGGGCGCTGAGAGGGTGACGGTGAAATCCTCGCTCGCCTCCATCATCGCATCGCCCTGTACGGCAACGGTGATCGTCTTCCGCGTCTCGCCGATGGCAAACGCCACCACGCCCGAGGCGAAGGCGCCGCTCACCATGTCGCCCGCATCGGCGGGGTTGGTGCCGCTGCCGGTGACCGTCCAATTGGCCTGCACCGCCGCCGAGGTGTCGCCGGCCGCCAGCCCGCCGCCACCGGCGCCGGGCACCCCGGCTCCTGCGCCATACCCCGCGACCCCGCCCGTCGGCGCGCCCCCACCACCGCCGCCAAACCCGCCCGCGGCAAGGTTGTCGAGCGGCCGTCCGCCGACGCCGAACGCGCCGCTTGCATAATACCCACCTTCGACGCCGTTGGCCGCGCCGCCTGTGCCGTTGCTGCCCGAGGCACCGGCACCGCCCACGGCACCGCCCACGGCACCGTTGGAGTCAAAATCCACATTGTTCAACACCACCTGGGTGTCGGCGCCGACGAACAGGGCGCCGCCAAACCCGCTTCCGCCGCGCGCCAGCATGTCCGCCACGGTCAGCGACCGCAGGGTGAGGGCACCCAGGCGCAGATCAAAACCCTGGTACAGATCCGCCCCGTCCACCCGATGGCCGTTGCCATTCACCGTCAGGCTGGAGCCCGCGCCAAGATAGATCGGCAACATGTCGTGGCTCAGCGTGAAGTCGCCGATGATGTCGATGACGTACGCGGTGCCCAACGCACCGCCGCCGCCCACCAGATGGTCGTCAACGAACAGCGTATTGTAGCTCATGGCGATCAGCGCCGCGTCGAGTTCGGCCTGCGTGTCCACCCTGGCGGTCAGGCCGCCGCGCAGCATGGTGCCGCCACTGCCGTCGTCCACCGGGGCCGGGGCGAAGAACCCGCCCAGCCCGGTCAGGGTGACCGAGGTGCCGCCGGTCGTCAGCACGGCGTTCTTGCCCTCGCTGGTCACCGTCGCCGCGGCATCGAAAGGCAGGCCCGGCAGCCGGATGGTGCCGCCCAGGGTGAAGCCATCGATCAACCCGGGATAGGTCAGGTCCGTGCCGCTGCCGACAAGCGCTGCGTTGGTCAGCACCAGCGTCGCCGCGCCGATGAACTGGACCCATCCGGTGCCGAGCGACCACGAGTTCGAGCCAACTTCCCCCAGCGCCCTGGGGTTGCCGAGTTCCAGCGTGCCGCTGCCCAGAACCGTCCCGCCGCCCACGCTGTTGGCGCCCGACAGCACCACGGTGCCGGCGCCACCGACGCTCAGTCCGCCGCCGATACCGCCCGCCAGGCGAATCGTCTCGCCCGCCTGCGTCGCCAGGCTTAAACTGCTTGCGAAAATGCTGGCGTCCCCAACGCTGCCGGCCTTGGCCTCGCCGCCGCCAGATTGGCCGGGAACGACGGTGCTGCCGGACACGCTGGCGGTGCCGAGAATGGTCAGCCCGCCCTCTGCGTAAATATCCGCAGCGATGCCGTCCCCGCCGCCGCCAAAGCCGACGGCACCATTGCCGGCGCCATCGCGGTGGCTGGTAAACCCGCCATACACGGAGGACGACCCGCCGCCGCCGCCGTAGCCGCCACGGCCGCCGTACTGCGAAAATCCGGCGGTGCCGCCGCCGCCGCCAAAGCCGCCGGTCTGCCGCCTGTCGGGGTCCAGCGCGTCGAGCGGACCGGCCAGGCCGCCGCCGGCCCCGCCATTCAGGCCGCCGCCCGGGCCATCGAAACCAGCGCTGCCGCTGCCACCCTCGGCGATGTTGGACGTGAACGTCACCCGATCGAGCACCACGTTGCCTGCCGCGGCCACGAACAATCCGCCGCCCATCCCCGCACCGCCGCCGCCGCCGCCGACCCCGTCGCCGCCGCCCCCGTCGCCGCCCCTGGCCCGCATGTTGGCGATGGTGAGCGATTCCAGCGTGACGGTGCCGGAGTCGACCTGAATCCCGCGATACAGATCGCCGCCATCCATCGTCTTGCCATGGCCGCGGATCACCAGCGTCGAGCCCGCCATCAGCGCGATGCGGGCCAAGTCGCCATCCACGGCGAAGTCGGCGGTGATGTCGATCAAATACGACTTGCCAGCCTCCGCCAGGTAGCCGCCCGAACTGATGGTCGCCACCGCGGCGTTGAAATCCCCGCGCGACGACACGGTCGGGATGCCCCCCACGCTCAACCCGGTCCGCAACTGCGGCAGGACGCGGTCGCTTTCAACGAACGTATCCGCGGTGGTGGAGAACGGCGCCGGCACCGCCACCGTGATCGACAGACCCCTGTAATTGAAAGTCGTGCTGAGCGGGATGGCGACATACGTCCGGAAGGGCCCGAGATCGATCGAGCCGAACGCGATATCCGGGATCGGATTGAGGTTGAGCCCACCAACATCGAGCTCCGCCGACTCGAATTACAGGTCGTCGACGCTGGCAGAGGCGGCGATGTCGATCCCGATCTCGAACCCCGGCGACGTGCTGAACATCATCGGCTCCCCCACGGTCCCCACCACGCGGGTCTGCACCGAGAACGGCTGGCCGGGCACCACCGCGGTGGGCAGTTCGACGGCCACATTCAGCGGATAGTCCAGCGACATCGACCCCGTGGTGAAGTTGATGATGGCGTCCACATCGAGGTCGATCTGCGCGCCGGAAATGCTGACCTCGCCGAGGCCTATATCCAGTGACCACTTCCCGGTCTTTTCGTGCAGGTCGATGATCGGAAGGCTCCGCACGATGGTCGTCGCGTTGCCGCCGCCCCAGATGCTCTGGTCGCGCTCGGAAAAAATGAAGGAACTGTTGACAATCGTCGTGCCGCTCATCGTGGGGGTGCCCAATCTTGCGCAGTTCGTAGCGGGTGACGGACGGCTTGGCCCCAACACCAGGCGTCACAGCAGGTCGCGTGCAGTTCTCAGAATTGATCAAGGAACCGCGCCCGGCCCTGTGATCCCGCACGCGTATTGCAGCTCTTTGTGCCGGAAAGTGCCGCCGCGTGCCAAAAATAACACCAATCCCTAAAGAATATTCCACCAATGCGATTCGAAAATTTCTTCACCCGTCTCAGAATATGCTCACGCATTCGCCCGATGAGGTCAGGCCGCAACTGGCAGAAATAATCTTTCGTCATGAATGTCAGGTCCACTGCCCCTCCCAAGCCGGCCAATACTTCCCTCCCCAAAACAGCGAAAAACCGGCGCACCACAACGCTTGCTTGACCAATTGCAACAGACAATGCTTCTTCCCGCGCCCTCTTCGCACCAACGCAAATCGGGTAGTGTTGCAGGCCGACAGGATCATCGAGACATGCCACTGGCGACACCAGTCCCGTCCATCAGCGTGCTGATGCCCGCGTACAACGCACAGGCCTTCATCCGCCAGAGCGTGCAAAGCGTCCTCGCCCAGACATTCGAGGATTTCGAGCTGATCGTCGTCAACGACGGCTCAACCGACGACACCGCCGCCATCCTCGCCGCCTTCGACGACCCGCGCCTGCGCATCATCGACAATCCCCGCAACCTCGGCATCGTCGGCACCCTGAACCACGGCCACCAAATCGCCCGCGGCCGCTACATCGCCCGCCAGGACGCCGACGATTTCAGCCTGCCGCTCCGCTTCGCCCGCCAAAAGGCGTTCCTGGACACAAACCCGCAAACCGTCATCGTCGCCAGCGAAATGACACTGCTGGAAGACGGCAACATCACCATCCCCCGCGAAGGCGGCGACACCGACCCGGCCATCGTCGAATGGCTGCTCCACCTCGGTAACCCGGTCGGCCACGCCTCGATGATGTTTCGCGCCGAGACGGTGACCGCCATGGGCACTTACCTGCGCGAAGACTTCGCCTGCGCCGAGAATTTCGACTTCTCCCACCGCATGCTCGCGCACGGCCAAATCTCGGTGCTGCCCGAACATCTCGTCATCGATCGCAAGCACCGAACCAACCTCACCCGCACCAAGCGCACCACCATGATCGAGCGCACCGCGCGGGTGCTGCGCGAAGCCTACATCCGCCTGCTCGGCCCCGGCTGCGAGACCGATGCCGACCTGGTCACCGAGCACATGATCTCGCGCGCCCCCTTCCCCAACAACGCGGCCCCGCAGCGCCTGGCGCAATTCCTGCCGCGCCTGATCGATGCCTTCACCGCCAACCGCCGCCTCTCGCCCAGCCACCGCGCGCGCATCCAGGAGGTCACCGGCCGCGCCTGGTGGCGAATGATCCAGGCCGCCCTGCGCAGCGGCCAGACCAGCATCGCCCTGCGCCACCGCAACGCCTTTCCCACCGCCACCCGCCCGCGCCTGCGCGAACTCATCCGCACCGCCGCCGCCGGCATCGCCACCACCCACTTGCGCATCACCCCGCCCACCCGCACCCCAACCCCCTATACCCACGGCGCCCAGACCATCATCGGCGGCCACTTCCATCCCGTCCCGCCCGCAACCGACGACCCCCCCATCCTGCACGTCGTCGTCGATACCGAGGCGGAGTTCGACTGGAACAAGGGCTTCGACCGCTCGCTGACCGCCGTCTCGGCCATGCGCCAGCAGGACACCGTCCAACGCCTGTTCGACTCCTGGGGCGTCCGCCCGATCTACGTGGTGGATTACGCCGTCGCCTCCCAACCCGAGGGCTACGGCCCCCTGCGCGAAATCCAGGACCGCCACGCCTGCGTCATCGGCGCCCACATGCACGCCTGGATCACGCCCCCCTTCGAGGAGACCGTGTCCGAATACAATTCCTTCGGCGGCAACCTCCCGCGCGACCTCGAGGAGCGCAAGCTGCGCGCCCTGATCGCCGCCATCGAGCAGAATTTCGGCATCACCCCGCTATTCTTCCGCGCCGGCCGATACGGCGTCGGCCCGAACACCATGGAACTGCTAGCCAAGCTCGGCTTCGAGGTGGATTTCAGCCTGCTGCCACACGCCGACCTGCGCGCCCGCGGCGGCCCGGATTTCCGCTTCGCCGAGTGCGTCCCTTACCGCACCGCCGGCAACAACCTGCTCTGCGTGCCGATGACACGCGGCCAGATCGGCGCCATCGCCCCCATGCCGCCGCTGCTACAAGGATTGCTCCAACACCGCGTGGCCTCGCGCCTGCGCATCCAAGGCATCCTGTCGCGCCTCAAGCTCGCAAACACCATCACCCTGACGCCCGAAGGCGTGTCGACCGCCGAACAGATCGCGCTGATCGACGCCATGATCCGCCGCGGCTGCCGCACCTTCGCGCTGCATTACCACAGCCCGACCCTGGCCAAGCAAACGCCCTATGTCCGCACCGAAGCCGATCTCGCCGCCTTCCTCGGCCGCATCGAGGCCGTCTGCCGCCACTTCTTCGCGGTCCGCGGCGGCATGCCCGGCAACCCCGCCGACCTGCTGCCGCCAGGCCAGCGCAGCCGCCTGTGGCCCGCCAAAATCACCGCCCCCGCCGGGTCATCAGCAACGCACCCGGCGGCAAATGGATGAAAGTTTTTTGCTTCTTTTTTCCAAAAAAGAAGGCCTTCCTCCCTACCCCATCGAAGAATTAAAATTCCCCCCATCCATCACCAAATTCTGCCCCACAATAAACCCAGCCTGCGCCCCGCACAAAAACGCACAAGCCTCGCCAAACTCCGCCGGATCGCCAATGCGCCCGGCCGGATTGTTCTTCCCCATATCCGCCAACGCCTCCTCCATCGTCTTGCCCGCCTTCACCGCCATCGCCAGCGACGAATTGCGAATCCGATCGGTATTGAACGGCCCCGGCAGCAATCCGTTGATCGTCACGTTATGCTTCGCCACCTGCCGCGCCAGCCCGGCCACAAACCCGGTCAGCCCAGCCCGCGCCCCGTTGCTCATCCCCAGATGCGGAATCGGCGACTTCACCGACGCCGAGGTGATGTTCACAATCCGCCCGAACTTCCGCCCGATCATCCCGTCCACCACCGACTTGATCAGAAAAATCGGCGTCAGCATGTTGGAATCAATCGCCTTGATCCAATCCTCGCGCTGCCAATCGCGGAAATCCCCGGGTGGCGGCCCGCCGCAATTATTCACCAGGATATCCGGCTCCGGACACGCTGCCAGCGCCGCCGCCCGCCCTTCCTCAGTGCTGATATCGCCCGCCACCGTCTTCACACTCACCTGGTACTTCGCCCGAATCTCGGCCGCCGTCGCCTCCAACGCCTCCGCCCCGCGCGCCGTAATCACCAGGTCCACCCCCTCCCGCGCCAGCGAGATCGCACAGGCCCGCCCAAGCCCCTTGCTAGCCGCGCAAACGATCGCCTTCTTGCCGCGAATGCCCAAATCCATGGTCAATCCCCTCCAGGTTTGCTGATTTTCTCTAGTTCCGCCCGGACGTGCTCCGGAATCGGCACCGGCCGCATCGTCGCGCGGTCGACATACACATGCACGAAATGCACCACGGCACTGGCCGTGTCATCCCCATTGCGAAAAATCCCCAGCTCATACCGCACTGAGCTGCGCCCCAACTTCCCCACCGCCAACCCCACCGTGGCATCGTCGGGATACGCCATCTGCGACAGAAACCGGCACCCCGTCTCGGCCACAATCCCAATGACCTCGCTGCGCCCAATCTCCAACAGCCCATGGTCGATCAAGAACCGATTCACCGCCGTGTCGACCCAGGAATAATAGACAACATTGTTCACATGCCCGTAGACGTCATTGTCCATCCAGCGCGAACCCACCGTGTGGAACCAACGAAAATCAGCGCGGACAGGAGCGGGCGGGCGAGACATGACACGACTCAACATGGTTTGCCGGCCCAGGTCCAGGCAGGGAAAAACAGGCCAGGAGAAGTCTTCTTTTTGTGAACAAAAAGAAGCAAAAAAACTTTATCCACTGCTTACGTCTCTCCCCTCGCGCTTGGGCGGGGGGAGCCGGAGGGGGGCTCTTTCCGCCCCGCTTTCGTCATCCCAGGCAAAACGAAGGACCAACACCTCCGTCCCCCAACACATCGACATCCAGCATCCCCGCAAACGAACAAAGTTTTTTTGCTTCTTTTTGTTCACAAAAAGAAGACTTCCCCTTCCCTTCCATCCCCCCCATTGGACACCACCCCCCACCAAGGCTAAACCGCGCCACCACAAGCGCCTCATCCAGCCGCGGCGCCAGGACCCGGGTGCCGACACGTGACCAACATGCAACGACGCCGCCTCCTGGCCCTGGCCGCGCTCGCCGCCCTCCCAGCGCCGGCCTCCGCCCACGCCATCCTGATGGCGAGCGCCCCGCGCCACGCCGCCCGCCTGCCCGCCGGCGCGCACGCCCTGACCCTGCGCTTCAACAGCCGCCTCGACCTCGCCCGCTCGCGCCTCACTTTGCTGCGCCCGGACAAGTCGCCCGAAATCCTGGCCCTCCTGCCCGGCTCGGACGACGTGCTGTCGGCCAACACAACCCTCACCCCCGGCCCGCACACCCTGCGCTGGCAGGTCCTGGCACTCGACGGCCACATCACCCGCGGCGAAGTACCCTTCAGCGTGACGGCTCCCTGACATGGAACTCCTGGTCGACCTCTTCGGCTATTTCTCGATCATCCTTCACGGCGTCACCCTGGCCGGCCAGTCCGTCGCCCTCGGTTCCGCCCTGTTCCTGATCTTCCTCGCCCAGCCGCGCGCCTGGCTGCTCGGCGCCACCGGTCACTCCATCGGCAGGGACACCGTCCGCATCGCCGGCTGGGCGTCCATCGCCATGGCCCTGGCCGAAGCCGGCGGCCTGGCCCTGCCTGCCCTGGTCCTGACCACCACGCTGGACATGCCGATCGCCGACGCCCTGGGCGCCCAGTTCGCGCTCGCCGGGGTGGCGCGCATCGCCGCGGTACTGCTCCTGGCCGCCGTGCTGTTCGGCTTCGGCGCCCGCGCCCCCTGGTGGCTGGTGCTGCCCCTGGTCGCCGCCACCCTGGCCGCCGCCACCTTCTCCACCCACGCCGCCGCCCGGCTCGAACACAGCCTCCCCCTGCTGGTCGTCTCCGGCATCCACCAGTTCGGCGCCGCGCTCTGGATCGGCGGCCTCCCCGCCTTCCTCGCCGCCCTGGCCCGCGCCCGCGTCCCCGGCGCCATGGTCGTCGTCGGCGAGCGCTTCTCCACAATCTCCGCCATCGGTGTCGCCTGCCTCCTCGGCACCGCCGCCATCCTGGCATGGACCTATATCGGCGACATCACCGCCACATACGGCACCGCCTACGGCGTCATGACCTCGTCCAAGGCCGCCATGTTCGCCGGCCTGCTGCTGCTCGGCCTCGGCAATTTCCGCCTGATCCGCCGCCTGCGCCGCAACCGGGCCGAGCCCACCACCCGCCTGCGCCGCTTCGCCGAAGTCGAACTCGGCATCGGCATCACCATCTTCTTCGCCGCCGCCTCGCTCACCTCGGTCCCCCCCGCCGTCGACCTGCGCGAAGATCGAGTAACCTGGCAGGAAATCGTCGACCGCAACTGGCCGCAATGGCCCCGCCTCGAATCCCCCGAACACGGCGAACTCACCCAACCCGCCCTGCAAGCCAAACTGGACGAAGAAGCCCGCGCCGCCGGATCAAAACCGCAACTCGCCTTCACCCCCGGCGCCGGCATCATCCCGCCGCGCAACGCCGCAGACCTCGCCTGGTCGGAATACAACCACCACTGGGCCGGCCTCTTCGTCGTCGCCATCGCCCTGATGGCCCTGCTGCACCGGGCCGGCTTCAGCCCCGCCGGCCACTGGCCCCTGCTGTTCCTCGGCCTTGCCGGCTTCCTGTTCTGGCGCTCCGACCCCGAAGCCTGGCCCATGGGCGCCATCTCCTTCATGGACAGCCTGCGCGACGTCGAAGTGCTCCAGCACCGCTTCATCGTGCTGGTCCTGATCTGCTTCGCCCTGTTCGAATGGAAAGTCCGCATCACCAAGCAAACCACCGGCTGGCAACCCCTGGTCTTCCCGCTCGCCACCGCCCTTTCCGGCATCGCCCTGCTGACCCACAGCCACGCCATCGCCAATGTCCGCGAACAACTGCTGATCGAAATCACCCACACCCCGCTCGCCCTGGCCGGCGTCGCCGGCGCCTGGGCCCGCTGGCTCGAACTCCGCCTCGACCCGCCCGGCAGCCGCATCGCCGGCTGGATCTGGCCGCTGTGCTTCCTCGTCGTGGGGCTGGTGCTGCTGATCTATCGCGAGGCATAGAGAGTCTTCTTTTTGTGAACAAAAAGAAGCAAAAAAACTTCATCCACTAAGAATCTTCTCTCCCCTCGCGCTTAGGCGGGGGGAGCCGGAGGGGGGCTCTTCCCTCACCAAAAAAAATCGCTCCCCTCGCATTTTTTCCTTGTCCATCGGCGTTAAGTTAGTTAGTATACGCCGCATGGAAACACATGCACCCTCCCTCGGCGACCGGATCGCCCACCTGCGCCACACGGCGCAGGCCGAGGAGAAGTGCGCCTGGATTCCGGCCGCCATCCACGCCCTGATCATCGCCGCCTTGGTGCGCATTTTCACCCGCCTGGAACAGGTCTTCGCCCTCTGGCAGGCCGGCCAACTCCCCCGGCCCCCGATCCGCCGCACCCGCGCCACCACATCACGCCCCAGCACCGCCCCGCGCGCCGCCCGGCCGATTCACGCCCGCCGCACGCCCAAGCTCCCGCGCGCCCCCCGAATTCGCCCACGAGCCACAGCACCGGCCCGGGCCGCGCCCTTCGCCCCACCAACCCGGCGCCCGCGCCAGGACCGCGCTCCCCCACCGGCATTCCGTCAAAAAGCGCCGTGGAGGCCGTCGCAAAACTGCGCCCAAATTGTTTCGATATCGTTATATAATTACGTCACCACCCGCCGAACCCGGTTCTGCGCCAGCTGCCACTCGCCCCGCACCATCACCAACCGCAACGCCTCCGCCGCAAGCCAAAGATCGACATAGCGCGTGTACAACGGCGTGATCCCAAACCGCAGGATATCCGGCGCCCGGAAATCACCGATCACCCCGCGCGCAATCAACGCCTGCATGACCGGATACGCCTGCTCATGCGCCAGACAGACCTGGCTCCCCCGCAGCGCCGCCTCGCGCGGCGACACCAGCCGAAACCCCCACGGCCCCGCCATCTGCGCCACCAGCGCCGCGAACAACCTCGTCTGATGAATGGACTTCTCCCGAACCGCCGCCATCGGCGCCCGCAACGCGATATCCACCCCAACTTCCAACGCCGCCAAACTCAGCACCGGCGGCGTCCCCACCATCGTTCGGCCAATCCCCACCCCCGGCCGATACCCCGTCTCAAACGCAAACGGCGCCGCATGCCCCAGCCACCCGGTCAACGGATAGCGCAAGCTCTCCTGCAACCGCGGCGCCACATACAAAAACGCCGGCGCCCCCGGCCCGCCATTGAGAAACTTATACCCACACCCAACCGCCAGATCGACATCACACCCGGCCAATTCAACCGGCACCGCCCCCGCCGAATGGGCGAGATCCCACAACACCAACGCCCCCCGCGCATGTGCCGCCCGGGTAATCGCCCCCATGTCGAGCATCGCCCCGGTGTGATAATTGACCTGCGTCAACATCACGACCGCCACGTCCTCATCAATCGCCCCGACAATCCCCTCCGGCTCCACCAACCGAAGCGAATGCCCCCGATCCACCAACGCCGCCAATCCTTCGGCCACATACAGATCCGTCGGAAAATTCCCCCGCTCCGACACAATCACCCGCCGTCCCGGCCGAGCCGCCAACGCAGCCCCCAGCAGCTTGAACAGATTGACCGACGTCGAATCCGCCACCATCACCGTCCCCGGCGCCGCCCCGATCAGCCGGGCAATCTTGTCCCCCACCCGCCCAGGCATCGCCATCCACCCGGCGTCGTTCCAACTGCGGATCAGCCCCCGGCCCCACTCCTCCTGCACAACTTCGGCCACCCGCCCTGGCGTCGCCTTCGGCAGGGCACCAAGCGAATTGCCATCGAGATAGACCACCCCCTCGGGCAGCGCGAACAGCTCCCGCAACGGCGCCAGCTCATCGGCGATATCCAGGGCTTCAAGGTCGATCCGGGTGATGCTCATGGTGTATGGTGGTCCGGATGCCCCGCCGATCGCAACACACGGCAAAACCCGGAGGCCCGGCCATGAACCATCTCGCCCCCAGCCTGAACCCGATCCGCCCCGACGCACCGGAAGAAATCCCGGTGATCGACCTCGCCGACTACCTGGCCGGCAAACCCGGCGCACGCGAAGCCACCGGCGTAGCCTTGCGCCACGCCCTGGAAAACGTCGGCTTCTACTTCATCACCGGCCACGGCGTGGCCCAAACCCTGGTCGACTCAGCCTTTGATGCCGCAAAGCGCTTCCACGCCCAACCGCTCGACGAAAAAATCAAGCTGAAGATCAACCAGCACAATATCGGCTACCTGCCGGTCCGCGGCTCGGTCACCCGCCACTCCAAGATCAACCCGAACAACAAGCCCAACGTCAACGAAGCCTTCTTCGTCAAGCGCGACCTCGCCCCCGACCACCCGGACGTCCTCGCTGCCCTGCCCTTCCGCGGCACCAACCAATGGCCCGCCGACCTGCCCGGCTTCCGCGACACCGTGATGGCCTATGCCACCGCCATGGAACAGCTCGGCCTCAACCTGTTACCGCTCTACGCCACCGCCCTGGACCTGTCGCCCGACTTCTTCACCACCCGCTTCGCCCCCCCGATGTACACCCTGCGCATGTCGCACTACCCGCAACAGGACAGCACCGACGAAAACGAATTCGGCCTGGCGCCGCACAGCGACACCAGTTTCATGACCCTGCTGGCGCAGAACAAGGTGCCCGGCCTGTCCATCCGCCTGCCGAACGGAAACTGGATCGACGCCCCCGCCCTGCCCGGCAGCTTCCTGGTCAATGGCGGCGACATGATGCGGCGCTGGACCAACGAACGCTTCCTCGCCACCCCACACCGCGTCATCAACCGCTCAGGCCAGGAACGCTACGCCATCCCGTTCTTCTTCGACTGCGCCTACACCACCGACATGGCATGCCTGCCAACCTGCACCAACCCCGGCAACCCGCCGCGATACGAGACCATGACCTACCCGGAGTACATGGTCTGGTACCGCAACCTGAACTACGCCGCCCAAGCCGAGCCGCCCAAAGGCCGCGACGGGGTGCAGCTTTCCGCAGGCTAGCGCGGTCAGGCCGAAATGGCGGCAGGCTCGGTGCGCTCGCGCTTGACCAGGAGCTTGTTCAGCGCGTGGACGTAGGCGCGGACCGAGGCGACGATGGTGTCGGTATCCGCCCCTTGGCCGTCGACCATCTTGCCGTTTTCTTCCAGGCGGACGGTGACGCGGGCTTGCGCGTCGGTGCCTTCGGTGACGGCGCCGACCGAGTACAGCGTCAGGGTTGCGGTGTGCGGGAAGAGTTGCTGGACGGCGTTGAAGCAGGCATCGACCGGCCCGTCGCCGGTGGCGGTGGCCAGCGCGGTGACCCCGTCAATGTCCAGTTCCAGCTCGGCTTTGGGCGGGGCTTTGGTGCCCGCCCGCAGGTCGAGTGAGACGAACTTGATGCGGTCATTGCCGCGCATCACTTCGTCGTCGACCAGGGCGGCGATGTCGTCGTCGAACACCACCTTCTTGCGGTCGGCCAGGTCCTTGAAGCGGCGGAAGGCATCGTTCAGCTGGTTGTCGCCGATATCGCCGTAGCCCAGGGTCTTGAGCTTGTCGCGGAAGGCGGCGCGGCCGGAGTGCTTGCCCATGACCAGGTTGGAACGCGCCCAGCCGATCGATTGCGGGGTCATGATCTCATAGGTCTTGGCGTTCTTCAGCACGCCGTCCTGGTGGATGCCGGATTCATGGGCGAAGGCGTTGCGCCCGACGATGGCCTTGTTGGGCTGGACGTCGAAGCCGGTGATGGCTGACAGAAGTTTGGAGGTTTGCAGGATGCGCTCGGTGACGATGCGCGGCTTGGCCGCGATGATGTCCGGCCGGGTGCGCATGGCCATGACGACTTCTTCCAGCGCGGCATTGCCCGCCCGCTCGCCGATGCCGTTGATGGTGCACTCGATTTGGCGCACCCCGGCTTGCAGGGCGGCCAGGGTGTTGGCGACGGCCAGGCCGAGGTCGTTGTGGTTGTGGGCGGAGAAGATCACCTTCTCGGCGCCTGGCACCCGGTTGCGCAGCATGGTGAACATCCGGCCTATATCCGCCGGCAGAGCGTAGCCGACGGTGTCGGGGACGTTGATGGTGGTGGCGCCGGCCTGGATCGCGGCTTCGACGGCGCGGCACAGGAAGTCGTCATCGCTGCGGCTGCCGTCTTCGGCCGACCACTCGACATCGTCGGTGTGCTGGCGCGCCAGGGTGACGCAGTCAGTGATGCTCTGGAGCACTTCGTCGCGCGTCATGCGCAGCTTGTGCTCCATGTGCAGGTCGGAGGTGGCGATCACGATATGGATGCGCGGCCGGGCAGCGGGCTTCAGCGCCTCGGCCGAGCGCAGGATGTCGGCGCGGGCATGGCGGCCCAGGCTGGCGATCACCGGCCCGTCCGGTCGGCGGCCGACGGTTTCGGCGATGGCCTTCACACTCTCGAAGTCGCCGATCGAGGCGATGGCGAAGCCGGCCTCCATGACGTCCACGCCGAGTTCGGCCAGGGCCTCGGCCATGCGCAGTTTTTCCTTGAGGTTCATCGAGAACCCCGGCGACTGCTCGCCGTCGCGCAGCGTGGTGTCGAAGATGATGACGCGGTCGTCGTCCAGCTTGCCGAAGCTGGGATGGTTGATGCTCATGATGGCGTGTCCTCGTTCTGATCTCATCGCAAGGCTGTGCGCGCGCGCAGCCGCTCTCAGGGCTTCCCCTGAGCGATGCCGCGGTCGCGCGGCGTCACGCCCAGGGGCGGATAAGTCGAAGGAGGAGGAGGAGCGATGGGCGCGCCAGCACACACGCGCCATCGCGTGCAATCAGCTCGGCAGGGGTGGCATCCGGTCGCATGGCTTTGGACATTAACGCCAGGCGCCCAGCGGTGCAAGGCATGGTACATTGCTGCGACAGCGCACCGGGCACGCCCTCCGCATGTCTGGCCGAGGGGTACCCGACATGGCAATGATCCGGCACTGCCGCGTGACAGACATCGAAGCCCTGCACGCCATTTCGCTGGCCACAGGCCACCTGGGCAGTGACGCCGCACGGCTCCACGACGACCCACGCCTGCTCGGGCACATCTACGCCGCCCCTTATGCGACGCTGGCGCCCGGGCTTGCCCTCGTGGTGGAGGATGCCGCCGGTGTGGCCGGCTTCGCGGTTGGCGCCGTCGATACCCCCGCCTGGGAGGCACTGCTGGAATCGGCCTGGTGGCCGGACCTGCGCCGCCGCTATGCTGACCCGGATGCCACGTCATCGGAGGCCTGGACCGCCGACCAACGGCGCGCCTTCATGATCCATCATCCCCGGCCGACCCCGGCCGAGGTCACCCGGCAATACCCGGCGCATCTGCACATGAACCTGTTGCCGCGCCAGCAACGACGCGGCGTCGGACCCGCATTGCTGCGCGCCTGGCTTGCCGCGGCGGCGGGCCACGGTGCACGCTGCGTCCATGTCGGGGTCAATCGCGCCAATGCCGGAGCCTTGCGGTTCTGGGAGCGGCACGGCTTTCGCCCGGTCGAGGCCGCGCTTGGGCGGACGCAGTATCTCGGGCGCGCCGTTGAACCAGAAGAATGAAACGTTGAGGAATTGAACACGCCATGCCCAAAGTCGTCTTCTGCCGCGCGCTCCATCCAACCGCCATGGCGATGCTGGCCGCCCGCCCGGAGATCGAGGTGAAGATCCTCACCACCGAATTCCGCGGCCCGCCGCTGCAGAAGGAGCTGGCAGAGAATATCGGCGACGCCGACGCGATCATGGTCGGGCTGGAGAAGGTCCAGGCCGACCTGCTGGCCATCGCCCCCAAGCTGCGCGTGGTCAGCCGCTTCGGGGTGGGGTTCGACACGCTGGACATTCCCGAATGCACGCGGCGCGGCGTGACGGTGGGGGTGGTCAACGGCGCCAACGACCTGTCGGTGGCCGAGCACGCGATGATGCTGATGCTCGCCGTAGCCCGCCGCACCACGGAGTACGACGCCTCGGTGCAGGCGGGGACCTGGATGATCCAGACCGGGCGGCGCATGCATGAGCTGTCGGAACGCACGATCCTGATCGTCGGCTATGGCCGTATCGGCACACGCGTGGCCAAGCTCTGCACCGCCTTCGGCATGAAGGTGATGGTGCACGACCCCGCCTTCCCCACTCCGCGCATCGCCGCCGACGGCCACACCCCGGCGCCACATCTGATGGCGGCGGTGCCCCAGGCCGATGTGATCAGCCTGCACTGCCCGCTGTCGGATGAGACCCGCAAGATGGTCGATGCGTCGTTCCTCAAGCAGATGAAACCCACCGCCTGGCTGATCAACACGGCGCGCGGCGGCCTGGTCGACGAGCCCGCCTTGGCCGCCGCCCTGGCCGACGGCACCATCGAGGCGGCCGGAGTGGACGTGCTGGTCCAGGAACCGCCGAACCCCGACAATCCGCTGTTCAAGCTGCCCAACGTCGTCCTGGCTCCGCACAACGCCGCAGCGCCGCTGGAATGCTACGCCAAGATGTCGCGCCGCGCGGTGCTGAACATCCTCGACTATTTCGATGGCAAGCTGGACCCCGGCTACGTCGTGAACCCTGAAACCCTCGGCAGGAACGCCCCATGACTGACCCCACTCCCCTGGCCAGCCAGCGCGACCTGTTCGAGATCCCGCGCGAGGTCGCCTATCTCAACGCCGCCGCCTATGTCCCGCTGCCGCGCGCCGTGCGCGAGGCCGGCCAGCTTGGCGTGACCACCAAGAGCTTCCCCTGGCACATGACCAACAGCCACGGCAGCGAGATCTCCGAACGCGCCCGCAGCGCGGCTGCACGCCTGCTCGGCACCGCGGCGGACAACGTCGCCATCACCGGCGCGGTCAGCTACGGCATCGCCACCGCCGCCCGCAACCTCGTGATCCCAAAGGGCAGCCGGGTACTGATGATCGAGGGCGAATTCCCCTCGCTCGCCCTTGTTTGGCAGGAACGCGCCGAAGCCGTCGGCGCCACGGTCGAAGTGGTGCCCCGCCCGGCCAATGCCGATTGGACCAGTGCCCTGCTGGATGCGATCGATCGCCCCGGCGCCCCGCCGGTCGGCCTCGCCGCCCTGACCCCGCTGCATTGGAGCGACGGGGCGATGATTGATCTGCTGAAAGTCACCGCGGCCCTGCACCGGCAAGGGGCCCGGATCGTCATCGACGCCACGCAGTCAACCGGCGTGCTTGATCTCGATCTCGCGGCGCTGAAGCCGGATTTCCTCGCCTTCCCGACCTACAAATGGGTGCTCGGCCCCTACAGCCTGGCCTTCCTCTACGTGGCCCCGGAACACCATTCCGGCCGCCCGCTCGAAGACCACGGCCCGGCGCGAACCCCCGGCTCCAACAGCTACATCCCGACGGCCCGCCGCTTCGACCGCGGCGAGAAAAACGACCCGATCGGCCTGCCGATGGCGGCCGTCGGCCTGGAACAGGTCCTCGCCTGGGAAAAGAGCGCCGTCGCCGCCCGCCTGCGCAGCCTGACCGACGCCCTGGCCGAGGCGGTGGCCGACATCCCCGGCATCTCGATGCTCCCCCGTGCCCAGCGCGCGCCGCACATCCTCGGCCTGCGCCTGGCCGGCGGGATGCCCCCGGGCCTGCTGGACCGCCTGACCGCCCGCGGCGTCCACGTCGCCGACCGCCTCGGCGTCATGCGCGTCAGCCCGCACGTCTACAACGACGAAACCGACGTCGCGGCCTTCGCCTCGGCTCTGCGCGCCGAACTCGCGGCCTGACGGGATTGCGCCCGCCCACCGCTCCGTAGGAAACTGCGGCGCGGTGGGCGTGGCGAAATGGTAGACGCAGCAGACTTAAAATCTGCTTCCCGTAAGGGAGTGCGGGTTCGAGCCCCGCCGCCCGCACCAAAGCGTTGGTGTCATGAGGCAGGGGAAGAAAGCGCTTCTTTTTGAAAAAAGAAGCAAAAACTTTTGTCCATTGGCGCCACTCTCCACCGGCACGCGAAGCGCAACGGATGAAAGTTTTTTGGTTCTTTTTTTCAAAAAAGAACCCTTCCCTTTCTCTATCCTTGGACCGTGCGACACATCGCGAAGATCATTCACGTCGGCGTTTGGTATCAGACGTCCGTCCGCTCGGTCGTATAGATCTCCCAGACATTGTGCGACGGATCGGTGAGATACGCCGCCCGAAACCCCCAGGGATGCATCCGCGCCGCCACATCGATGCCGATCCCGTGGGCAGCGATCGCTGCCACCCGCGCGTTCACCTCGCCAAGCGTGGCGCACCCGATCGCCGGCATTGCAATAGGCCCGTTCGGCCGGCGCCCAAGCCATGGTGCCTCAGGCGCAAAATCCGCCCGGCCGCGCACCGAAATCGCCACGCCGTTCCCCGCCGCAAAGCCGCCAGCCGCCGCCGCAAATCCCATCCCGGCCAGAAACCGTGTCGTCACATCAACGTCTTCGACCAACAGCTCCACGGCCCTAACCGCATGCCCAGCGCCAGCCCGCAAGCGCCACCAGGTGCTGGCCCGGTCACGCAGCAGCACCCCACCCGCCTCGACAAGCGTCGCCAACCCCATAAGCCGTGCCGCCGCCACCGCCTGCGTCACCGCCGTCTCCCCCGGCATCTCCAGCGTCAGGATCGCCGTCGCCGCGCAATCCGCCACGGTATTGGTGCGATAGCCGAGCTGCCCACAGACATGCCCGGACTCCCACAGGCAAACCACAACGCCGCTGGTGTCAAAGGCCAGGAAACTCTCCTCCGCCCGCTTCACCCGCAGCCCCAGCACCCCGGTCATGAAATCCAGATGCGCCGCGTTATTGTCCGGCATCAGGCAGAAGGCATTGAGCGGCGCACTCATGCCGATCCGTCCTGGGTCGGCGCGTCCTCGGCAATATCCTCCGCCCACAGCGCCGGTTTCTCCGCGATGAACCGGGCCATCAGCGCGATGCAATCGGGATCGTCGGCCACCACCACCTCCACCCCCCGGCTGCGCAGGAAATCCTCATTGCCGCCGAAATTCTCCGCCTCGCCAATCACCACGCGCGGAATACCGAACTGCACGATCGTCCCCGAACACATCATGCACGGCGACAGCGAGGTATACAGCGTGGTCCGCCGATAGGATTTCTGCCGCCCGGCAATGCGCAGGCAATCCATCTCGCCATGCGCAATCGGATCGCCATTCTGCACTCGCCGGTTCCGCCCCGCCGCGATCAGCCGCTCCCCCTCGGCCAGCACGCTGCCGATCGGACAACCGCCCTCCTCATACCCGGTCCGCGCCTGCTCGAACGCCCGGCGCAGAAAGCCTCGATCCGTCTCGGTCAGCATCGGTTCGTGTTCCCGGGTTTGGTGCGATCAGTCCAGGTCAGAGGAGACTTCTTTTTGTGAACCAAAAGAAGCAAAAAAGCTTTACTCATTGGCGCCGGCCATGCTGGCCAGAGCCCAATCTTGCCTTTCTGTTGAATGATTCCCGCCGTGCTGTACGCTCCCCCGCAAGAGCACCAGGGGGACACATGACATGAACCGCAGGAAGCTTCTCGGTGCAGCCTTGGGTGCCATCGCCACGACCAGCTTGGCCCGTCCGGCCATCGCCCAAGGCGCCAGCCGGGTGCTCAAGTTCGTCCCGCAGGCCAACCTCGCCAATCCTGATCCGGTCTGGACCACCGCCACCGTCGCCGCAAACCACGCGCATATGGTCTGGGACCAGCTCTGGACCTTCGACGAAGCGCTGACCCCGCGCCTGCAGATGCTCGCCGGCGTCACCACCTCGGACGACAAGCTGACCTGGCGCCTGGCCCTGCGCGACGGGCTGATGTTCCATGACGGCGAGCCGGTGCGCGCCCAGGACTGCATCGCCTCGCTGGCCCGCTGGATGCGACGGGACGGCATGGGCCAGCGCATCGCCAGCCAGCTCAACGAAATGCGCGTCATCTCCGACCGCAGCTTCGAGATCGTGCTGACCAGGCCGTTCCCGCTGCTGCCGATGGCGCTGTCCAACAACTGCCACATGATGCCCGAGCGCATCGCCAAAACCGACGCCTTCCAGCAGATCACCGAGTATATCGGCAGCGGCCCGTTCCGCTTCCTGCGGGACGAGTGGGTGACCGGCGCGCGCGCGGCCTATGCCCGGTTTGACAAATACGTGCCCCGCAGCGAGACACCGTCGAACATGGCCGGCGCCAAGGTGGTGAACGTCGACCGCGTCGAGTGGATCATCATGCCCGATCCCGCCACCGCCGCCGCCGCCCTGCAGACCGGCGAGATCGACTGGGTGGAGCGCCCGCTCGCCGACCTGATCCCGGTGCTGCGCCGCAACCGCGATGTGCTGGTGGAGGACACCGACCTGTTGGGCGAACTCGGCATCGTCCGCTTCAACCACCTGCATCCGCCATTCAACAACATCAAGCTGCGCCAGGCGCTGTTGGCGATCACCGACCAGAAGGACTACCTCGCCGCCGTGATGGGCGCGGACAGCCCGTACACCACCCAGCCGGTTGGCATCTGGACCCCCGGCACGCCGCTGGCCAGTGATGCCGGCATGGAAAAGCTCACCAGCCGACGGGACCTGGCCGCCGCGAAAAAACTCGTCGTCGAGTCCGGCTATAACGGACAAAAAATCGTCCTGATGGCCCCCACCGACTTCCCCACCCTCAACGCCCTGGCCCAGGTCACCCGCTCGCTCTGCAACCAGCTCGGCCTGAATGTCGAATACGCCGCCACCGATTGGGGCTCGCTGATCCAGCGCCGCGCCAGCCGCGAGGCGGTGGAGAAGGGCGGCTGGTCAATCTTCTGTACCTCGGGCGGCGGCTTCACCGCCTCCAACCCCGCCGTCTACACCTCGCTCTGGGGCACCGGCGAGAAGGCCTGGTTCGGCTGGTATAACAGCCCCGCCATGGAAGCCCTGCGCGACGCCTGGTACGAAGCTCCGGACCTGTCCACCCAACAGCGCCTCGGCCGCGACATGCAAGTCCTGGCGCTGGAGGAAGTGCCGTTCGTGCCCACCGGCATGTGGCGCTCGCCGATTGCCCGGCGCGCCAACGTCACCGGCATCCTGCGCGCCGCCCGGCCACTGTTCTGGAATTTGCGCAAGGGGTGAAAGAGGAAAAGGAAGGGGTTCTTTTTTGAAAAAAAGAACCAAAAAACTTTTGTCCAAAGGCGTGGTGTCGGCGGCAACCGCCCAGCCTAAATGGATAAAGTTTTTTTGCTTCTTTTTGTTCACAAAAAGAAGATTCTTCCCCTTGGCCTGTCTTCCAACATAATGACGGACACACACCCGCTCTGGACCGTAATCGCCATCACCCAACTCCTGGGCTCGGTCGCGATCACCGCGCACGTGTTGCTGCGCCAGCGCAATCCTGTCTCGGCGTCCGCGTGGATCGGCCTGGCTTGGCTCGCCCCGGCGTTCGGTGCCGCGTTGTATATCCTGCTCGGCGTCAACCGCATCGAGCGCCGCGGCCAGCGCCTGCGCCGCCGTCCCGTCGTCGCACCCGATCAGCCGGCGTGTTGCGCCATCGCGCCATCGCACCTGATCCCGCTGGATCGCGCCGCCAGCGAAATCACCGGCCGCCCGTTGCTGGCCGGCAGCGCCGCCGCGCCCCTGCAGCACGGCGAGGCCGTCTACCCCGCGATGCTCGATGCCATCGCTGCCGCCGAGCACAGCATTGCGCTCAGCAGCTACATCTTTCGCCATGACGGCATCGGCCGCCGCTTCATCGCAGCACTGTCCGCCGCCCAGGCGCGCGGGGTTGCGGTGCGCGTTCTGCTGGACGGCGTCGGCGGCGGTTATTTCAACGCCGGTGCCTATCGCCACCTGCGCCGCACGGCGGTGCCGGTCGCCCGCTTCCTGCATTCGCATCTGCCCTGGCGCATGCCACTGCTCAACCTGCGCTCGCACAAGAAGCTGCTCATCGTCGATGGCCGCATCGGCTTCACCGGCGGCGTCAACATCGGCGACGAGAATCTCGACATCCCGAGCCGCGGGCGCGTGATGCGCCGCCGCCGCGGCATCCGCGACACGCATTTTCGCCTGCATGGCGCCATCGTCGGCCAGATGATGGCTGCCTTCGCCGAGGACTGGGCCTTCACCACCAGCGAAACCCTGCGCGGCCCGCTCTGGTTCCCACCGATCTCCCCCCCCACCGCCCCCCACGCCGGCGATGCCTTCGCCCGCGTCGCCACCTCCGGGCCGGATCACGACATCGAGCGCATCAAGCTGCTGATGATGTCTGCCATCATCGCCGCCCGGCACCGCATCCGCATCGTCACGCCGTACTTCCTGCCCGACGACGCCCTGGCCACCAGCCTCACCCTCGCCGCCCTGCGCGGCACCCGGGTCGAGATCATCGTCGCCGAACGCTGCGACTACCGCCTGCTCGATTGGGCGATGCGCGACGGCCTGCTCGCGCTGGCCCGCGCCGGCTGCAACGTGCTGTGGAGCGCGCCTCCCTTCAACCACTCCAAGCTGATGACCGTCGACGGCGCCTGGTGCCTGATCGGCAGCGCCAACTGGGACATGCGCAGCCTGCGCCTGAACTTCGAGCTGAACGTCGAGCTGCACGACCCCGCCACGACGGCCGCGATCGACGCCCTGATCGACGCCACCCCCAGCCGTCGCGCCACGCTGCGCCCGCGCAGCATCCCGATCCGCCTGCGCGACGCCGCCGCCCGGCTGTTCCTGCCCTATCTCTGATCCCCCAAGGAAGATTTCCGACCATGACCGTATTCGATCGCTTCCGCCTCGACGGAAGCCGCCTGTTCATCACCGGCGGCAGCCGTGGCCTGGGCCGCGAAATGGCGCTCGCCATCGCCGAGGCCGGCGCCGACGTCGTCATGGTCGGCCGCGACCCCGACAGCCTCGCCATCACCGCCGCCGACATCCGCGCCCGCGGCCGCCAGGCCTGGACCATCACCGCGGACGCCGGCACCCCGGACGGCTGCGAGCGCGCCTGCGCCGAAGCCCTCGCCCTCGGCCCCATCGACATCCTGATCAACAACATCGGCGGCCGACGCATCAACGTGCCGATCGAGGACCAGTCGCTCGCCGACTGGCAGGCGATGATCGACCTCAACCTGACCAGCACCTTCCTCGCCACCAAGCTGATCGGCGGCGCCATGGTCGCCCGCGCCAAATCCGGCAATCTCAAAGCCGGCCGCATCATCAACATCGCCTCGATGAGCGGCCTGATCGCCAATCGCGGCATCGGCGGCCGGCACTACGAAGCCGCCAAGGCCGCCATCATCCACTTCACCCGCGCCACCGCCGCCGACTGGGCCCCCCACCGCATCACCGCCAACGCCATCCTGCCCGGCTTCTTCATGACCGAACCGAACAAGCGCTGGGCCCGCGAAAACCCCGCCATGATCGACAATATCCGCGCCACCGTGCCGATCGGCGATGCGGGCCAGCCCGAGGACCTCGGGCCGCTCGCCGTCTATCTTGCCAGCGATGCGGCGCGGTATATGACCGGGAGCGCCCTTTTGATCGATGGGGGGTATACGATTTGGTAGCGTAAGAAAGCATGTTCTTTTTTGAAAAAAGAACCAAAAAACTTTTATCCGAAAGCAAACGAATGAAAGTCCTTTTGCTTCTTTTTCTTCAGAAAAAGAAGACCCTTCCTTCCTTGAAAGGCCCCGCCCATGCCCGTCGATCCGCAAATCCAGGCCCTCCTGGACCGCTCCGCCCATCTGCCCGGCACCCACACCCTCTCGGTCGCGGACGCCCGCGCTCGTTACGACGCGCTGGTGAAGGTCCTGCCACCCGCCGCCGCGATCGCCGGCGTCGGTGAGCGCATCGTCGATGGCCCTGGCGGCCCGCTGAAGCTGCGCATCTACACCCCCGAGGGCGACGGCCCCTTCCCCGTCATCGTCTTCTTCCACGGCAGTGGCTTCGTGCTGTGCAGCCTGGATACCCATGACGGCATGTGCCGCAATCTGTGCGGCGGTGCTGGTGCCCTGGTCATCTCGGTCGATTACCGCCTGACCCCCGAGCACCGCTTCCCCGCCGCCCCTGAGGATTGCCTGGCCGCCACGCGCTGGGCCGCCGCCCACGCCGCCGAACTCGGGGGCGACCCGGCCCGCATCGTCGTCGCCGGTGACAGTGCCGGCGCCAACCTCGCCGCCGTCACCGCGCTGCGCATTCGCGATGAAGGCGGCCCGAACCTCGCTGGCCAACTCCTGCTCTATCCCGTCACCGCATACTTCACCGCGGACATGCCGTCATATGCCGAGAACGCCGAGGGCTATGGCCTGACCCGCGCCACCATGGAATGGTTCTGGGGCCATTACGCCGATGCCGGCGCCGCCACCAACCCGCACGCCGCGCCCCTGATCGCCGCCGACCTGTCCCGCCTGCCGCCCGCCCTCATCCAGGTCGCCGAATACGACCCCCTGCGCGACGAAGGCGTCCGCTACGCCCAACGCCTCGCCGAAGCCCATGTCCGCACCGACCTCTCGCAATGGGAAGGCATGAACCACGGCTTCCTGTTCTGGGTGAACCACGTCGACGCCGCCACCGAAGCCATGCGCGAAGCCAACGCCTGGTTGCGGCGCATCTTTGGCTAGGGGAAGGAAGGCCAGGGACCCGAGGCCCCTGGACCCTCAACCGCCAAGCGCCCTGCTTCAGTAGCCCCGCCCCAGCTCGACCTGGTTGGGCAGTTGGCTGCCGGCGCGCCGGGCGCGCAGGTTCTCGAGCAGGATATCCAGGCTGTCGGGGTTGTAGGTGGCGGGGCTATCGGCGGAAACGTGCGGGGTGATCACCAGGTTGGCGGTGGTCCAGGCGCGATGGCCTTTCGGCAGCGGCTCCGGCGTGGTGACGTCGATCACCGCGCCGTCGAGGTGCCCGGAGTCCAACACGTCGCACAGCGCGTCCTGATCCAGCAGCGCGCCGCGACCAACGTTGATGATCTTGGCGCCCTTGGGGAGCCGGGACAGGCGTTCGCGGTTCATCAAGTTGCGGGTTTCCGGCAGTAGCGGGCAGGCCAGGACGAGGAATTCCGCCTCCGGCAGCACGGTATCAATATCGCTGATTGCCACCACGCGATCGAATTCCGGATGCGGAGTGGGCTTGGTGCGCACGCCAATGGTTTTCATGCCCTGGCTGCGCGCCGCGGCACCGGCATTGCCGCCGAGGTCGCCGACGCCGACGACGATGCAGGTCTTGCCGCGCAGGATGGTGGTGAAGTGCCCGGTCCAGTCCTCGCGGCGCTGCTGGGTGGCATAAGCCGGCATGCGGTTGTTCAGCATGGCCAGCGCCATCAGCGCGAACTCGCGCATTTTCGGCCCATGCGCGCCGCGGTTGTTCAACAGCGCGACCCCCGGCGGCAGCCAGTCGAACGGCATCAGCTTGTCCATGCCAGCGGCCATGACGAAGACCATCTTCAGCTTCGCAGCACCGGCCAGCGAGCGGCCCTTGATGGTGCCGGGTGTGCCGATCAGCAGCTCGGCATCGACCATGCCGGCGGCAAAGCCGTCATCGCTGTCGGCATAGCTGACGTCATGGCCCAAGCCGACATCCGGCCGCCTGGCAGCCGCATCGGCCCATTGGGCGGGCGTGATGACGAACAAGTCGTCGGGCGAGGGGTTCTGGATATGAATGCGCATGGCCGGAAGCCTGCCATGAACCAAGCGCCGCGGCTATCCGGGCGACCAGCCATAGGCCTTGGCACAGGCACCACCCATCAGCATGGCCCGCTCACTGGCGCTGAGGCGATCGGTGCGCAGGAACGGCTCCACCCCCTCGGCGTAACTGACCACGGCATGCGCGCGGGTCCAGTCCGTGCCCCACAGGCAGCGCTCAAATCCCCAGACGTCGAACAGCCGCGCCAGGGGGTCCCATATGTCCGCAAACGGATAGGACTCCCGCGACAGGGTGCAGGCGCCACTGATCTTGAGCACCACGTTCGACCGCCGGGCGAGGTCCAGCACACGCGGCAAATCGGCCCAAGGCTCGGACGGCGCGGGCGGCACGCGCGGCTGGAGGATGCCGATATGGTCGACGATGATCCGGGTTTCGGGATAGCGGTCGATCAGCGCCATCCCGGCATCGAGGTTGCCCCAGCAATGCAGGTTGAGCGGGAAATCAAGGCGGGCTGCGGCACGCAGGATGCGGTCCAGCCCCGGATGGTTAGGGTCGAGGCCGGAGCCTGCCGGCATGAACACGCGCACGCCCACCGCGCCGGGCGTGCGCTGCCAGTCGGCGATGACCTCCTCCACCGCGGGGTCGTCGGGGTCGACCGGCTTGACCAGCGCGAACCGGCCGGGATGGGCGCGCTGCACCTCGACCGCATAGCTCGAGTCATACCGATACAGCGAGAACGCCGAGATGAAGATCGCGCCGTCAACACCAACCTTGTCCATCGCCGCCACCATCTCGTCGCCGGTGACATGCGCCGGCCAGTTCGGCACGCTGTGCCACGGCCGACGCGGGGTGTTGGCCTCATAGGCATGGACCTGGGAGTCGATGATCTTCATGGGAATGCTCCGCGTTGGCGGGCAATTCTGGCGAGCTTGACGGCGGTTTGTCCAGGTTGCGGGAAGCAGGAAGGAATCTTCTTTTTCTGAAGAAAAAGAAGCAAAAAGACTTTATTCGTTCGCCCCGCGTTCAACATCCGGCAAACGAATAAAAGTTTTTTGGTTCTTTTTTTCAAAAAAGAACACGCTTCCTTCACCCGCTCAACGCATGCAGAAACACCGCCGCCGCCTGCGCCACATTCAGGCTCTGCACCCGCCCAGGCCCGGAAATCCGCACCTGCCGCCGGCACGCCGCCAGCACCGGCGCCGACACCCCGGTCTCCTCGTTGCCCAGCACCAGCGCCACTGGCCGGTCGCGCGGCAACTCGGCCAGCGGCAGCGCCTCCCGGTCCAGCGTGGTCGCCACCGTGCGATAATGCGGCAGCAGCGCATTGAGCGCGCGCGGCAGGTCACGGGTGCGAAACAGCGCGATGTGCTCCAACCCACCCTCAGCGGTGCGAAACGCCGCATCGGACGGCAGGGCATGCCCAAGCCCTTCGCCGATCAGCATGTTCGCCACCCCAAAAAACGCCGCACTGCGCGCGATCGCGCCCAGATTGTGCGGATTGCCGATCCCGTCCAGCACCAGCAGCAGCTTGCCGCGCGGCGGATTGTCCAGGTCCAGGATAGCCGGCACCAGCGGCTCGGCCACCGCCACAATCCCGCCGTGATGCGGCGTGCCCGCGACCTTCGTCAACTCCTCGGCCTCGACCATCCGATACGGCTTCTTCGCCGCCGCCATGACCGCACAAAACGGCCCCGCCGCCAGCTTCTGCCCTGGCAGGTAAAACAGCCGCAAAATCGCGTCCGGCCGCCGGGCAAACGCCGCAGACACGGCATTCATGCCGCAGAGATTATCGGTTTTCATCGCCCTGGCTTCCGCCGCCGGCGCCCCGGTGTCAACCTGCGCCGCAATGCATATCCCGATCCTGTTCCAGAACCCGCACTTCGTCGTGCTCAATAAGCCGGCCGGCCTGAAGGTCCATCCCGGCCCCGCCGGCGGCCCCAGCGTCGAAGACTGCTTCCCCACGCTATCCCGCCGCAAGGACGGCCCCTGGCTCGCCCATCGCCTGGACGCCGACACCGCCGGCTGCCTGGTCATCGCCCTGCGCAAGACCGCCCTGCTGGCCGCCCAAGCCGAATTCGCCGCCGGCCGCGCCCACAAGACCTACTGGGCCATCGTCCAAGGCGCCCCACCGGACAACGCCGGCACCATCGACGCCCCCCTGCTCAAACACACCGACCGCACCGGCTGGCGCATGGTCGTCGATCCCGCCGGCCAAAATGCCACCACCGACTGGCGCGTGCTCGGCCGCGGCCCTGACACCACCTGGCTCGAACTGCGCCCCCGCACTGGCCGCACGCACCAAGTCCGCGCCCACGCCGCCGCCCTCGGCTGCCCGCTGCTGGGCGACGTGCTCTACGGCGGCAGCCCCGGCCCCCTGCACCTGCTCGCCCGCGAAATCCGCCTCGCCCTCAACCCGGAGATCGCCGCCATCGCCCCAGTGCCCCCCCACATGAGCACCGCACTCGCCGCCATAAGTGGATGAAAGTTTTTGCTTCTTTTTCAAAAAGAAGCGCTTTCTTTTTTGAAAAAAAAGAAACAAAAAACTTTTACTCATTGGCTTGGAGCTTAACCGAGCAAGTACCAGACCCGGAACAGAACCTGCTCCGCCAGGCGTTGCCGTTGCAGCCCGCCCACGCGCAGCCGCCGCCACGGCCCGCCGGCCAGCGCCGCCTTGATCCGGTCCAACTCCGCGCGCGCCGGCGGCACCAGCAGCGCGCGCTGCGCGTCCAGCGCGGCGACATTCGCGCACATCAGCCGCATGAACGCGCCCGGCCCCTGCCGCAGTGCCGCCAGCGCGCGCCGGGCGAACGAGCGCGGCACGCCCACCTCGTTGTGCCGATGCTGCCGATACAGCATAACCGGCTCGGCATCGGCGACAAACCGCCCCCCCGCCGCGGTCACCAGCAGATACGCCCACCAATCATGCTGGCACCCCGCCGGCGCGACACTCCCGGCCACCAGCCGCGCCGCCGCCCGGTTCAGCGCCACGGTGCAGCCGATCGCCAGGTTCTGGATCAACGCGGCCGGAAACCCCGTCGGCGGCACCAACAGGTCCGACACCCCAATCCGCTGCAATTTCGCATCGACCAGCACCTGCCGCGCCGAATAAATCGCTGGATCACCCGCACCAAGCCCCGCCACCGCCCGCGCCAACTTGAAATCCAGCCAGACATCATCCTGGTCGGCAAAGGCAACAATATCGTCCGGCCCCAGCATCGGCACGGCATGACGCAACAGCGCCAGGAAACTCGCCGCCGACCCGACCCGGCCCGCAGGCGCATCCAACTGCTCCACCCGCCCAGCCGGTTGCGCCGCGGCAAAGTCGCGCAAGATCGCCACGGTATCATCGCCCGACCCATCATCGCGCCAGATCAATCGCCAGTCCTGGTGCCCCTGCGCCGCGATGCTGGCAAGCTGCTCGCGCAGGAACGCGGCACCCTGATACGTGGCCAACAGGATAACGACACAGGAAGTCATCGAAGAATCTTCTTTTTGTGAACAAAAAGAAGCAAAAAAACTTTATCCATTTAGGATGGGCGTCGAAAACCAGCACCCAGTCAAATGGATTAAAGTTTTTTGGTTCTTTTTTTCAAAAAACAACACCTTCCTACCCTCACCCGCCCCCGAAGATCCGGCCAATCGTCCGCTCCAACGCCACTTCCCACGGCGGCAGCCGCAGCCCAAACACCCGCTCCAGTTTGCCGCAATCCAGCCGCGAATCCGCCGGCCGCCGCGCGGGGGTCGGAAACTCGGCGGTGGTGATCGCCTCGATCAGTTTCGGCTGCGGATGGCCGAACGCCCCGGCGCGGGCGATCGCCGCACTGGCCAGCCCGTGCCAATTCGTCTCCCCGCTCCCCGCCGCGTGATACACGCCAGCAAATCGATCCTGCCAGCCATCCCGCACCAGGATATCGGCAATCCCCAGGATCGCCTCGGCCAGGTCACCGGCCAGCGTCGGACAGCCCTTCTGGTCCGCCACCACCCGCAGGTGATCGCGCGTGCGCGACAGGTTCAGCATCGTCAGCACAAAATTGCGCCCCGACGCCGCATAGACCCAGGACGTCCGCAGCACGATGGCGCGCGGACAGACCGCCAGCACAGCCTGCTCGCCGGCCAGCTTGCTGGCGCCATAGACGCCGAGCGGGCTGGTGGCGTCGTCCTCGGTGTACGGCGCGCCCTTGCTGCCGTCGAAGACGAAATCGGTCGAGACATGGATCAGCGGGATCGCCGCCGCCGCGCAATATGCCGCCAGCACGGCGGGCCCGTCGCGATTGGCCCGCCACGCGGCGGCCACCTCGCTCTCGGCGCGATCCACCGCGGTATGCGCCGCCGCATTGACCACCAGCGCCGGCCGCGCTTCGGCCAACAGCGCCGGCAGCGCGCCGACCCGGTCGAAATCCCAGTCCGGCCGGCCCACCACCCGCAACGTCCGCGCCCCAGCCGCCGCCCCCAGCGCCTGCGCCAGTTGCCCGTTGCCGCCGGTGACCAGAATGCTCACGCCCCCGATGCTCACGCCGCGAACCAGGCCGGGCACTCCGCCAAGCGCGGCAGCACCGCATCCTTGTCCGACAGCTTGGCCTCTCCGGCCGCAACCGGCCACGGCAGAGCAAGGTCGGGATCGTTCCAGATCACCCCGCGCTCGCCATCGCGGTCGTAATGGGCGTCAACCTTGTAGGCCACCTCGCTATCCGGCTGCAGCGTGCAGAACCCATGCAGAAACCCGCCGGGAACCCACAACTGCGTGCCGTTCTCCGCACTCAGCACCGCGGCGACATGCCTGCCATAGGTGGCCGAGCCCACCCGGATATCCACGACGACATCCCAGATCGCCCCGCGCAGGCAGCGCACCAGCTTGCCCTGCACATTCGGCGCAACCTGACAGTGCAACCCGCGCACCACCCCGCGCGCGGCGGAATAGCTGTGATTGTCCTGCACAAAATCCACATCGATGCCGTGCTTCGCCAGCGCCGCCTTGTTCCAGGTCTCCGCGAAATACCCCCGGCTGTCGCTGAACCGGCGCGGCGTGACCAGCGCCACCTCGGGGATGGCCAGGCGCTCGACCTGCATCAAACCTGCTCGCCGTTGGAAAGCGCCAGCAGCACCTGCCCCAGCTCGGTCTTGCCCAGCGCCCGCGCCCGCTCGCGCAGCGCAGCGGCGTCGATCCAGCCCATGCGAAACGCCACCTCCTCCGGACAGCCAACCAGCATCCCCTGGCGCGACTGGATGGTCTGCACGAAGGTCGCCGCCTGCAACAGGCTGTCCGGCGTGCCGGCATCCAGCCACGCAGCCCCCCGCCCGAGCTTCTCCACCTGCAAGGTGCCGGCCTCCATGTACATCCGGTTGAGGTCGGTGATCTCCAACTCGCCGCGCGCCGATGGTTTTACCCGGGCGGCCATCTCGGTGACCATCTTGTCGTAGAAATACAGCCCGATCACCGCCCAGTTGGATTTCGGCTGGACCGGCTTCTCGACAATCTCGATCGCCCGCCCGTCCGCGTCCATGCTGACCACGCCATACCGCTCGGGATCGCGCACGTAATAGGCGAACACCGTCGCCCCCTCCTGCACCGCGGCTGCCCGCCGCAGCACGCGCGACAGATGCTCGCCGAAGATCATGTTGTCGCCCAGCGCCAGCGCACAGGCCTCGCCGTTGATCCACTCGGCGCCGATATGAAACGCCTGCGCCAGCCCCTCGGGCTTGGCCTGCTCGGCATAGGTGAAGGTCACCCCCAGCTTCTCGCCGCTGCCCAGCAGCCGGCGGAACTGCGGCAAATCCTCGGGCGTGGAGATGATCATGATATCGCGGATACCGGCCAGCATCAGCACCGACAGCGGATAATAGATCATCGGCTTGTCATAGACCGGCAACAGCTGCTTGGTGGCCGCGAGCGTCATCGGATGCAGGCGGGTGCCTGAGCCCCCGGCGAGCAGAATACCCTTCATCGCCTCAATCCTTCCTCAAGCTGGCCTTCCTCAGGCCGCGCTCTTGTCTTGGCCCAACCGCTGGCCGGCATAACGGGCGGCACGGATACCCTCCCACCAGGCCCGGTTGGCAAGGTACCAGTCCACGGTGCGGCCGAGCCCGGTGTCGAAATCATGCGGCGCCGTCCAGCCCAGCGCCGATTCAGCCCGGCTCGGGTCGATCTCATAGCGGAAATCATGCCCCGGCCGGTCGGTGACATAGGTGATCAGCCGGCTGCGCGGCCCCGCCGGGTCCGGCGCCCTTGCGTCCACCGCCGCACAAATCGCGTGCACCACCTCAAGATTGGTGCGCGGCTGCCGCCCGCCGATCCCGTACGTGCCGCCCGGCTGCCCCAGCATGGCCACCCGCAGCAGCGCCTCGGCGTGATCGTCGACATACAGCCAGTCGCGCATGTTGGTGCCGTCGCCATAGACCGGCAGCGGCTTTCCCTCCAGCGCGTTGAGGATCATCACCGGGATCAGCTTCTCCGGGAACTGCCACGGCCCGTAATTGTTCACCGTGTTGCTGACGATGGTCGGCAGGCCATAGGTGTGGTGCCAGGCCCGCACCAGATGATCGGACGCCGCCTTGCTGGCCGAGTACGGGCTGCGCGGATCATACGCCGTGGTCTCGGTAAACGGCGGATCGCTCTTCCCCAAGGCCCCGAACACCTCGTCGGTCGAGATATGGTGGAAGCGGAACGCTGCCTTCCTGTCCGCCGGCAGCCCGCGCCAGTACTCCAGCGCCACATCCAACAGGCAATAGGTGCCCACGACATTGGACTGGATGAACGGGCCCGGCCCGTCGATCGACCGGTCAACATGCGTCTCGGCCGCCAGATGCATCACCAGGTCCGGCTGGTGGGTGGCGAAAACCTCGCGCATCGCCGCATGGTCGGCAATATCCGCCCGCACCAGCGTGTGGCGGTTATGCCCGCGCCCCTCTTCCAGCGCCTCCTCCGAGGCGGCATAGGTCATTTTATCGACATTTATCACGGAATGATCCGTGGTGCGGATCACATGCCGCACCACCGCGGAGCCGATAAAGCCGCATCCGCCGGTCATCAGAAGGCGCATAGGCGTTGAATACCCTTCCTGTCAGTGGCGGCACATTGGCAGCCTCGCCGCGGACTCGCAACCGGCATGTGCCCGGGCGAAACGAAACCGCCGTTCACAACCTATTCATCCGCATCCCGCCCGGTCGCACTTGCGTGATGCAGTCATGTCCATATCGCACCTGACTTGTCTCCCGCCCCGCACCATGTAAAAGCTAAGGCATCAAAGGAGCAGTGGGGTTAAAAATGCGTTGCCCCGCCGCCTGCCCATCTGGGGATTTGTCACACGAATGATTCCTGGCATCAGCACCAGCGCCGAGGCGCGCCTGACCGGCGTGCTCGACCCGCGCGTCACCGACATCGTCGAGGAAACCTACGCCGCCAGCGACTACACCATCCTTGACGCCAGCGACGAGGAAGCAAGACGCCTCGGCATCACCGTGATCGGCGCAGGCGGGACCGGCGCAGGCGAGACCGGCGCAGGCGTGACGATCGTCGTCACCGACCCCACCCGCAAGCTCGGTGACATCCGCATCCAGTCCAGCGGCCGCGACAACACCCTGTTCTTCGACAACGCAACCTGGGGCGGCCAGTGCTTCGCCACCATCCGCATGCTCGGCAGCGACACGGTGATGCTGTTCAACGACATCGGTGACGCCTACGTGGCGCTGCAGGACATCTACCTGCGCTCCAACGGCCAGTTCGTCTTCTGGGGCCGCGGCGCCTCGGCCGTCGGCCTGTCGATGGAGATCGAGGGCGAAGGCGTCGGCGTGGTCATCGGCGACGACGCCCTGATCTCCAACGGCGTCTGGATCCGCAACCACGACATGCACGCCATCCACGACCTGCGCACTGGCCGCCGCATCAACCGCCCGCCGGTCCAGACCGTGCTCGAACGCCACGTCTGGCTCGGCCACGACGCCATGCTGCTCAACGCCGAGCGCATTGGCATGGGCGCCATCGTCGGCACCAGCAGCCTGGTCAAGGGCACCGTGCCGCCGCGCGTCGTCGTCGCCGGCACCCCCGCCCGCATCATCCGCGAGGGCGTCAGCTGGGGCCGCTCGAACTGGGATTGACCCGTTTTGGTGGACACCCTGAGACTTTCACCAGAGGTGCAGCTGATGCCGAAATCCCGACCACCGTATTCGCCTGAGTTCCGTCGCCAGATGGTCGATCTGGTGCATGCCGGGCGCGATCCCGACGAGCTTGCGCGTG
>CAMBRC010000007.1 GCA_945869965.1 Asaia bogorensis | reverse complement strand
GGCGCGGGTCTCGGTCGTCCACATGCTCGGCCTCGCTGATCGATGCAAGGGAGTGAGTCACAGGTGGTTCGCGCCGGGCAAGCCAATCTTCCGGGCAACAAACAGAAGATTCAAATGACTCATAATCCTTCCGGACGGACACTAAGATATCGCATCGTCCCAAGAAACATTAATTACGGGTCGATCTCCCCGTCCCCACCCGTCATCATTTGGATGCCTTAAATCCGCGCCGGCATCTCGCGCTGCATCCCATTGGGCGAAGGTTATTGCAAATCGTCCAATGGCAAATGCTGGCACGAGAATGGATCGCTGTGGGCGTTCGTCGTCACGACTGCCTACCTCGTCAATCGGTGACCCCATGACGAATTGTCCACCTGGGAGCGATAGCATTTCGGGAAAGGTGTCATCATGCAAGCCTACGTATTTATCCTGCCAGATCGAAAATGGCTTCGTAGGAGGCCAATTGAATTCAGGCGGCGAGATTGCGCCTTCGTTCACCTTTGTTTGAGAATTTTGTTCTATCAATGCCGAATGACCTGACGCGTCTACCCAGGCAAGGGCTCGGAGTAACCAAGCAAACCGGCCACCTTGGCGCGCGAGGGCGCGCAGCGAGGGCTTGGTACGCTCAACGAATGAGACGCTAAACGCGAGGCGGTCGCGCAGGAATGTCGTGGCGACGGTAGGGTCGAGATCGCGGGCCTTGTCGAAGAGTTGACCGATTGCAGCGATAGCTTCGGCGAAGGGTTGGGATTTCTCCAGGCCCTTGCCGGCGAGCAAGGTGAAGGCAGCGCCTGCAGCAATTCCAAAGGGACCGAGGGTTGCGAGGCCGGCGACTATGCCGGCGATGGTCGCACCGGCGACGGTGGTGATTGCAATATTGACGGCGAGGCCTTCGCCAAGGAGGCGGCTGCGCGTGGCTTCCGGGGTGTCGCCGGTTTGGTTTACTGTTGCCGAGAGGGTTTCGGCGACGTCGGGCGCAACCGTGCTCGGGTCCTGGCTGATACTAGCGATGAAGTGGCGTAGCGCTTGTTGGTGCTCGGCCTGCTGGATGGGGGTGCGGAAGTAGCGTGCCTCGTCGGCGAGCATGGCCGGGCCTTCGGCGGTTGCCATGACGCAAAGACGGTGGAGTTGCAGCAGGGAGGCGAGGGTTTCCGCAGCATCCTCGTTGTGGGCGGGAAGTTCTTTTGCGACGATCTGTTGCTCAGCGGCGGCGACCGCGTTTTCGAGGCGCAAACCCTCAGTAAGGAGTCGGCCGCGGTTGAGTTGCATGAGGTCGGGGGTGAGTTGGGCGCGATACGCGATGAGGCGGCGGAAGACGGCTGCGTGGGCTTGATTGCCGCGAGAGAGGAGGTCGCTGAGTTCATCGGCGATGGCGATTAGTTGGGGGAGCAGTATCCGGAGACGAGGAAGGTTGTTACCTTCGGCGTCGAGTGCGCTAGGCGGTGCGAAGACGACACGGCCAGTTTCATCGAGTTCGACGTGTGGGGCGAAACCTTGGAGCGGGATTGGGGGAAGGGCGTCTAGGTTCGCCTGGAGGGCTGGGGGAATTCCGGTGTCGGTCGGTGAGGTTGGGGCTGAAATTGAGGGCTCCTCGCGGGAGCGTATAGCGGTGGCGGCAGATTCTGCCCGAGGTGATAGGCTATTAAAATGTTGGCTGATTGCTTCCATCATCTGATCCCTTGCTTCGTCGAAGCCGTTGGATGGAGGGTCCCATTCTACTACTGGCCGAACACGGCCGTTCGCGGTTGGGCAGACCTGTAAATCACCTACGATCCCCCGCCAGTAACAAGGGGCTAAAATAACTGGAAGAACTAATGCGCCGCCCGAACGTCGTTGCCGAATGGATGGAAGCTCAAATTTGATAAAATAATCTGAAGAGAGATAGTTTTCGCTAATAAGAAGAATAAAAATTTCCGAATTAGTGATTGCATCAGAAATCTGTTGTTCCAAAGTTGAAGCGGTATTTATGAGGTGGTCGAACCAGACATTAATCTCGTAGGCGCGCGAAAGAGCCGCCAGATGCGGGCGGAACGATTCGAACAGATCGCTGTCCGCATGGGAGTATGAAAGGAAGCAATTCACGTTGGGTGTCGTTCCGGCGGAGGGGTAGGGCTCCTTGCAGCAGCGTATTGGGGCGGCGGGGGTGGTGGCAAGTTTTGCGTTGGCGCGGTGGCGAGTGGTGGACTGGGGCGCGTAACAGTGGGGTGAGTTGTTTGGTTGGGGTGGGGGCTTGCAGCTAGGGTAGCGAGCGAGAGCCCCCCTCCGGCTCCCCCTAGTGGATAGAATCTAACGCTTGGTGCCCACGAGAATCCGAGCGAATCGGCTGATCTCCGCCAAGGCGCGCGGATTCAAACGTTAGGTTTTATCCATTAGCGGATTCACACATCTCGAAAAACAAAGATATATCAATCGATTGGGCTAAAATTTCTATTTCAATAAGAGAGCGAGGTTCAGCTAAAATGTTCTTCCAACGACCCCTGGCAATTGTGTTTCGGCTTCACTTTCTCCCGACGATTCGTCGGGAGAAGGAGATGTGTGCATCCGGTAGCCGGCTCCCCCCGCCCAAGCGCGAGGGGAGAGAAGAATCATCAAGGATGGGGCCCAGGGGCGACGGCCCCTGGTGGGTTTGGGCGGAGCCCGGGCTTGCTTGTTGGCGTGGGGCTATTTGGCGAGGGCGCGGAGGGTGGCTTCGGGTTCGCGGCGGGCTTGTTCCCAGTCTCGGACGGTGCCGAGGGGGATGCGCAGGTTTTTGGCGAAGGCGGCTTGGGTCAGGTTTAGGCGGCGGCGGATGGTTTGGACGCGGGCGGCGGCCCATTGTTCGTCGGTGAGGATGGGGGCGACGTCGGGGTCGGCGGCGATTTGGGCGTCGATGGCTTCGTCGGTCATGGCGTCGATGCGCGCCCAGTCGGTTTCGGCGATGGTTTGGGCGGTCATTTCGGGGGTTACGCGGACCATCAGGGTTCGGCGGGGTGCCACTGGGCGGCCTCCTTCCATGTCGCGCTGTGCAGGGACGTGGCGCGTGACGTGTCGCCGGGCGGGTAAGGGATTGCCGTCGTTTCTGCAAGCTGCACGGACGGTGAGGTGGCGATTTTGGGGAGCGAAGGAAGCGTGGGTCCTTCATTTCATTCAGGATGACGGGAGAGGGAGCGAGCAAGCAAGCAAGCAAGCAAGCAAGCAAGCAAGCAAGCAAGAGCCCCCTTCCGGCTCCCCCCGACCGCGGGGGGAGAGAAGATTCAGTGTGGTGCTGTCTTATGGATGGGGTCCAGGGGCGACGGCCCCTGGCGGGTTCGGGCGGAGCCCGGGCTTGCTTAGGCGCCGATTTTTTCGAGGGTTTCGGCGTGGGTTTGGCGGACGATGTGGCGTTTGATTTTTTGGGTGGCGGTTAGCATGCCGTTGTCGATGGTGAAGGGGGCCACTGTGGCGTGGCGGCGGATGCGTTCGGTGGTGGTGAGGCGTTTGTTGACGGCGTCCACGGCGTGGCTGATGGCGGCGTCGTCGTAGCCTTCGGCGGGGACGATGAGGGCGGAGAGGGCGGCGCGGCCGTCGCCGAAGACGACCGACTGGGCGATGGCGGGTTGGCTGGCGAGCATGCCTTCGACGCGGGCGGGGGAGATGTTGTCGCCGCCGGCGAGGACGATGATGTCCTTTTTTCGATCGGTGATGCGCAGGTTGCCGTCGGGTTCGACGATGCCGATGTCGCCGGTGTGGAGCCAGCCGTTTTGGATGGCGGCGGCGGTTTCTTCGGGGCGGCCCCAGTAGCCGTCCATGACGAGGTCGCCGCGGACGCAGATTTCGCCATCTTCGGCGATGCGCAGGTCCACACCTTCGAGGGCGGGGCCGACGGTTTCGATGCGGATGGCCAGCGGCAGGTTGGCGGAGATGACGGGGCCGGCTTCGGTTTGGCCGTAGCCCTGGAGGAGGCGGAGGCCTAGGGCGAGGTAGAAGCGGCCGATTTCGGGATCGAGGCGGGCGCCGCCGGAGATGGCCAGGCGGACATGGCCGCCGAAGCGCTGGGCGACTTTGGCGCGGACGAGTTTGTCCAGGAGTTTGTCGAGGAGAAATTCGTGGGGGGCGAGGCGTTGGCCGTCGAGGCGTTTGAGGCCGAGGGTGACGGCCTGGTGGAAGAGGAATTGCTTGGCGCGCGAGGTGCGGGCGACGCCTTGGAGGATGCGGCTGCGGATCACTTCGAGGACGCGCGGGACCATGGTGATGATGGTGGGTTGGACGGTGAGGAAGTCGGCGGCCAGGGTGTCGACGCCGCGGCCGTATGCGACTTCGGCGCCGATGGAGAGCATGAAGAACTGGCCGGCGGTGTGTTCGTAGGAGTGCGAGAGGGGGAGGTAGGAGAGGTAGACGTCGTCTTGCAGGCCGAGGGTTTGCAGGAGTTTGTAGGCGCCGCGGCAGTTGGAGAGGATGGCGCGGTGGGGCAGCATGACGCCCTTGGGGGCGCCGCCGGTGCCGGAGGTGTAGATGAGGCAGGCGAGCGCGGTGTCGGGGATTTGGGCGGCTTCGGCTTCGATATCGTCGGGGGGGAGTTGGTCGGTGGTGAGGTCGGCGAATTGGAGGAGTTTGGTTTGGGGGTGGCTGTAGCCGTCGGTGTGGGGGTCCATCATGACGAGGATGTCGAGGGGTTCGACGGCCTGGGGGTGGGTGGAGGCGGCGTAAGCGGCGACGACGCGGTTGGCCAGTTCGGTGGTTGAGACGATGGCGGCACGGGCGCCGCAGTCGCGCAGGACGTGGGCGTAATCCTCGACGGTGTAGGTGGTGTATGCGGGGACGGGGACGGCGCGGATGGCGAGGAGCGCGGTTTCGGCGATGGGGTATTCCGGCCGGTTTTCGGCGACGATGAGGACGCGGTCGCCGGGGGAGACGCCGTTTGCGCGCAGGTGGCGGGCGAGGCTGGCGGCGCGGCGGGCGAATTCGCCCCAGGGGATGGCGTGCCAGGCGTCGTCGCGGTGATAGCGGAGCATGGGGCGGGCGGGGGCTTGGCGGGCGCGGGCGAACATCATGGCGGCGAGGTTGGGCCAGGCGGGGTAGGTTGTTTCGCGGAACGCCGTCACGGTTTTGTTCTCCCTGGTGCCCCGGTTGGGGCGGCGCCGGTTGGATTGGCGCGTTGGTCTTAGGAGCGGGATAGCCGAGGCGGGGGCGTGGCGCAAAGAGGGATTGTCGGGATGGGGTTTGTCGTTCGGGCGGCATGACCTACATGCTGGGGGCGATGCAGTAGAGGATTTGGCCGGTATGCCCGACGGAAACGCTGGCGAGCTTCCCACCTGGGATCTTGGCGACCTGTATCCGGGGGCGGATTCGCCTGGGCTGGAAGCGGATCTCGGGCGGGCAATGGCCGAGGCGCAGGGGTTCGAGGCGGCGCATGCGGGGAAGCTGGCGGGGCTGGGCGGGGCGGGGCTGGGGGCGGCGATTGCGCAGTATGAGCGGATCGAGGAGGTGCTGGGGCGGGTGATGTCCTATGCGCAGCTGTTGTTCAGTGGGGATTCTTCGGATGCGGCGGTGGGGAAGTTCTATCAGTCGATGACGGAGCGGGTGACGGCGATTTCGTCGCACTTGATCTTTTTTACGCTGGAGCTGAACCGGCTGGATGAGGGGGCGCTGGAGGCGAAGCTGGCGGATCCCGCCGCGGGGCGGTGGCGGCCGTGGTTGCGGGATCTCAGGGTGTTTCGGCCGCATCAGCTGGATGACCAGTTGGAGAAGCTGCTGCATGAGAAGGAGGTGACCGGGCGGTCGGCTTGGTCGCGGCTGTTCGACGAGACGATTGCCGGGATGAAGGTGGTTGTGGGCGGCGAGGGGCTGACGGTGTCGGCGGCGTTGAACAAGTTGTCCGATCCGGATCGGGCGGTGCGTGAGGCGGCGGGGAAGGGGGTTGGGGAGGCGTTTGGCGAGCGGACGAAACTGTTCTCGCTGATCACCAATACGTTGGCCAAGGACAAGGAGATCATCGACACGTGGCGGAAGTATCCGCGGCCGGGGTCGTCGCGCAATCGTGGGAACATGGTTGAGGACGCGGTGGTGGATGCGCTGGCGAGCGCGGTGGTGGCGGATTTTCCGCGGCTGTCGCACCGGTATTATATGATGAAGGCGAAATGGCTGGGGTTGGGGAAGCTGCAGCACTGGGATCGCAATGCGCCGCTGTTGGGGGATGCCGACCGGGTGATTCCTTGGGGGGAGGCGAAGCGGCAGGTGCTGTCGGCGTATGGGGCGTTTTCGGCGGAGTTGGCGGCGGTTGGGGGAGAGTTTTTCGACAAGCCGTGGATCGATGCGGGGTTGCGGCCGGGCAAGGCGGGTGGGGCGTTTGCGCATCCGACAGTGCCGGGGGTGCATCCGTATCTCCTCGTGAACTACCACGGGCGGTCGCGCGATGTGATGACGCTGGCGCATGAGCTGGGGCATGGGGTGCACCAGGTGCTGGCGGGGCGGCAGGGGTATTTGATGTCGTCCACGCCTTTGACGTTGGCGGAGACGGCCAGCGTGTTTGGCGAGATGTTGACGTTCCGGGCGTTGCTGGATGCGGAGACCGATCCGGCGCGGCGGCGGATCATGCTGGCCGGCAAGGTGGAGGACATGCTGAACACGGTGGTTCGGCAGGTGGCGTTCTATCGGTTCGAGACGCTGCTGCATGACGAGCGGCGGTCCGGGGAGCTGGTGGCGGAGCGGATCGGTCAGCTGTGGATGCAGGTGCAGACTGAGAGCCTGGGGCCGGCGTTTGAATTCACGCCGGAGTACAACGTGTTCTGGTCGTATGTGCCGCATTTCATCCATAGCCCGTTCTATGTCTATGCCTATGCCTTCGGGGATTGCCTGGTGAATGCGCTGTACGCGGTCTACCAGGGCGGGCATCCCGGCTTTGAGGGCAAGTATCTCGACATGCTGCGGGCGGGGGGGACGCTGCGGCACAAGGAGTTGCTGGCGCCGTTCGGATTGGATGCGTCGGAGCCGGCGTTCTGGACGCGGGGGCTGGATGTGATTTCCGGCTTCATCGATGAGCTGGAGCGGATGCCGGCATGAGTGACCGCGAGGACAAGACCTCGTTCTTCGGCGAGCTGAAGCGCATGGCGCGGACCTCGGGCGCCGTGGGCGGGATCGCGGCGCGGGTGGCGGGCGAGCGGGTGTTCGGGATCAAGACCAACCGGGCGGATCATGCCGGCGATCTCAAGACGATCCTGGGCGGGCTGAAGGGGCCGCTGATGAAGGTGGCGCAGTTCCTGTCCACCGTGCCGGATGCTCTGCCGGAGGAATATGCCCAGGAGCTGGCGCAGCTTCAGGCCAATGCGCCGGCGATGGGGGCGGCGTTCGTTCGGCGGCGGATGCAGGGCGAGCTGGGGCCGGATTGGCAGAAGCATTTCTCGGCGTTCGGCCTGGAGGCGGCGGCGGCGGCGTCATTGGGGCAGGTGCATCGGGCGACGCTGACCGATGGGCGGGAGGTGGCGGTGAAGCTGCAATACCCGGACATGACCAGCACGGTGGAGGCCGATTTGCGGCAGCTGCGCCTGGCGATGGCGGTGTATCACCGGATGGACAGCGCCATTCAGCATGACGATGTCTACACCGAACTCGCGGAGCGGCTGCGCGAGGAGTTGGACTATGTGCGCGAGGCGTCGCAGGCGCGGCTGTACGGCATCATGCTCGCTGATGTGCCGAGCGTGCATGTGCCGAGCCCAATCGAGGGGCTGTCGACCAAGCGGCTGTTGACGATGACCTGGCTGGATGGGCGGCCCTTGATGCGGCGGCTGGAGGAAGACCCGCCGCAGGAGGAGCGCAACGCGATTGCCGAGGCGTTGTTCCGGGCGTGGTACGTGCCGTTCTATCGCTATGGCGTGATCCATGGCGACCCGCATCTGGGCAACTACCAGGTGCGGCCGGATGGCAGCGTGAATCTGTTGGATTTCGGCGCGATCCGGGTGTTTCCCGCATCGTTCGCCAAAGGGGTGATCGACCTGTATGCGGCGATCCGCGACGAGGACATGGATGCGGCGGCGGCGGCCTATCGGAGCTGGGGGTTTGTCGATCTGTCGCGCGCGAAGATGGATGTGCTGAACGAGTGGGCGCGGTTCCTCTACGAGCCGCTGCTGGATGACCGGGTGCGGCCGATCACCCTGTCCGACGATCCGCATTTCGGGCGCGAGGTGGCGCGCAGCGTGCATGCCGGGCTGAAGCGCACTGGGGGGGTGCGGCCGCCGCGCGAGTTCGTGTTGATGGATCGCAGCGCGATCGGGCTGGGCGGGGTGTTCCTGCGGCTGAAGGCACAGCTCAACTGGTCGAAGCTGTATCGCGAGCTGATCGAAGGTTTCGATGCCGAAGCGGTGGCGGCGCGGCAGGCGGCGGCGCTGGCCGAGGCGGGGGTGCCGGAGAACAAGTAGTCCAAGGAAGCGAAGACCTGGGCAGAGCCCAGTCTTTTTGTGACAATCTTGCACTGATACTCCGCCTGGGCTACCCGGTCAGCGTTCCCGGGGGGCCGCCGACGATGGACGCCGTGCCGCACTTTCATTTCATTTCGGGCTTGCCGCGATCGGGCTCGACGCTGTTGTCGGCGATCCTGCGGCAGAATCCGCGTTTTCATGCCGGCATGACCAGTCCGGTGGGGGCAATGCTCAATGCGGTGCTGGCGCAGGTCAGCGGCGGGAGCGAGTTTGCCCTCGTGGTAAGCACCGAGCAGCGCCGGCGGGTGCTGCGCGGGTTGTTCACCTCGTTCTATGCCAATGTCGCGGCGCCGGTGGTGTTCGACACCAATCGCGGCTGGACGGCGCGGTTGCCGGCGCTGCTGGACCTGTTTCCCGAGGCGCGGGTGATTGCCTGTGTGCGCAATGTCGCCTGGGTGATGGACAGCATCGAGGTGCTGTATCGCGCCAATCCGTTCGAGAACACGCGGCTGTTCCCGGGCAATCCGAACCGCAGCACGGTGTATAGCCGGTTGGAGGGGTTGGCGCAGCATGACCAGCTGGTGGGCAATGCCTGGTCGGCGCTGCGCGAGGCGTTCTATGGGGCGCAGGCGCGGGCGCTGCTGGTCGTGGATTACGAGTTTCTGGCCCGCGCGCCGGAGAAGGTGATGCCGCTGGTCTACCGGTTCCTGGACGAGGCGCCGTTCGCGCATGATTTCGAAAATGTCGAATATGATGCCGAAGCGTTCGACATCGAGCTGGGGGTGCCGGGGCTGCATACGGTGCGGCGCAAGGTGGGATTCACGCCGCGGCGGGCGGTGATTCCGCCGGATCTGTTCGACAAGTTCGCCCGCATGTCGTTCTGGACCGAGACCGCCGGCAGTGCGGCGCATGTGATCGCGGCGCAGGCGAAGGATTCACGCGCGGCGCGGTGCGGCGATTTGGTGCGCGCCATTAACCTTCTGGAAACCAGGTCGCCGCAGTGTCGCCCGATGGCATTCCGTTCGCCGGGCGGGAGCGCGGCCGGGAGCGGGATCGATGGCACGACAGGGTTTGGCGGGCGATGGCCGGCGCGCGGAGCTGTGGGCCGGGGCGCTGCCGGAGGCGTTCGACCTGGTGATGCTGGGGCCGGATGCCGGCGCGGACGGGGTGCATGCGCGCGAGGTGGTGTTCCTGGCCGGCGACTTGCCTGACCTCGGGACACTGATCGCCGGGGTGCGGGACGGGCGTGAGGTCCATGTGCTGGACGTGGCGGGTGACGGGCTGGCGCAGATCGCGGCGGTGCTGGCCGGGCGCAGCGGGGTTGCCGCGCTGCATATCATCACCCATGGGGCCGCTGGCGAGGTTGCGCTGGGGTCGGTGCGGCTGACCCAGGCGAGCTTGGGCGCGCATGCGGAGACGCTGGCGGTGATCGGGGCCGCGATGGCGGCGGATGGCGACATTCTGTTCTATGGCTGTGATGTCGGCGCCGCATCCGCGCTGGTGGGGGACCTGGCGATTGCGACGGGTGCGGATATTGCCGCGTCCAACGACCTGACCGGGGCGGCGGCGCGGGGGGGCGATTGGGAGCTTGAGGTTCGCGCCGGCGATGTGACCGCGGCGCTGGTGGTGGATGTGGCGCTCGCGGCAAGCTATGGCGCGGTGCTGTCGCTGGGAGGTACCGTGGTGACCTTCGGCACCAGCGCGAATTTCATCAGCCGCGGCAACAATTTTTCTTCATCGGGGAATGTTATTTATCGGGTGAGTGGCAGTTCATCTTACCAGCTCAAAGTCGATGGCGCGATCACTGGAGCCTATGCCGATCCGTCGCACGGCAACGTGTACGTCGGCTCTCTCTCTCTTACGAAACCTCGGTCGACCTCGGCTTCGTCGACGGAAATCTCTTCTCGATCAGCTCGATGCGACTGACTACGCCGTTCTCGCAGAACGTGGTGCTCAGGGGCTATGACGCCTTCCACGTTCAGGTTGGTGCGAAGCATCAGGTGTCGATTTCGTCCTCAGCTTTGTTCACGGCATTCTCAGGGCTGACTAACATCGCATCGCAGCGGATGTCCGGCTCCAGGACCAATATGAATTCCGTCTTTTTGGACAACATCGCGTTTAGCAGCATCCAGGCACCGCCGTGCTTCCTCACCGGAACCGGGATCATGACCCCGTTCGGGCGGGTGCCGGTCGAGCGCCTGGCGGCGGGCGATCATGTGGTGACGCATGACGGGCGGCTGCGGCGCGTGGCTTGGCTGGGGCATCGGCGGATCGACGGCAGCCGCCATCGCCGGCCGCAGGATGTGCAGCCGGTGCGGGTGCGGCGCGATGCTTTTGCCCACGGCGTGCCAGCGCGGGATGTGGTGCTGTCGCCCGACCATGCGGTGTATGCCGGGGACGTGCTGATCCCGGTGCGGTATCTGGTGAACGGGGCGTCCGTGGTGCAGGAGCCGGCGCGCGAGGTTGAGTGGTGGCATGTGGAGCTCGATGCGCACGACATCCTGCTGGCCGACGGGCTGCCGGCGGAGAGTTATCTGGATACCGGCAATCGCGGCGACTTTGCCAATGGCGGTGCTGCGATGCGGCGCCTGCCGGATGAAGCGGCGGCGCGGGCGATCTGGGCCGCGAAGGGATGCGCGGGGCTGTGCATCGCGGGTCCTGAGGTGATGGCGGTGCGGGCGGGGTTGCTTGAGCGGCTGGCCGGGCTGGGGCATGGCATGACGGATGATCCGGGGCTGATGATCCGGGGTGGCGGCCGGCGGGTGATGCCGCGCCGGGAGGATGGGTGGTGGCATGTGGCGGTGCCGGCGGGGGTGGAGCGCCTGGTGCTGGCCTCGCGCAGCGTGCGGCCGGCGGAGCTGGACCCGGGGAGCGATGACTGGCGCCGGTTGGGCGTGGCGGTGGCCGCGTTGCGGGTGGATGGGCAGGACGTGGCGCTGGACGATGCCTGCTTCGGCATGGGCTGGCTGGCGAGCGAGGGCAGCTTGCGCTGGATGGCGGGCGAGGCGTCGCTGCGGGTGCGGCCGGGCAGCGCGGTGTCGTTATACTGCCCGGCGCTGCTGCGGTATCACCTGCCCGTCGAGGCTATGCCGGCGCCAGGCGAAAGCCGGTTCGCGGCAGCCGGCTGACCAGGAAGCCGATGACGGCGATGTTGAGGATGTTGGCGGCAACCCCGATGGCGAAGCTGGGGGCATAGCTACCGGCGGCGTCGTAGATCAGGCCGCCCATCCAGCCGCCGGCGGCCATGCCGAGCAGGCCGCCGAACATCATGATCGGGATGCGCCAGCCGGCCTCGGCGGCGGGGAACAAGGCGCGGGCGGCGAGGATGTAGTTCGGCACCAGCCCGGCGAAACCCAGGCCGAAGGCGGCGGCGACGGCGAAGAGCCCGACCTCGTCCTGGGTGGAAAGGAACAGCGCCAGGGCGACGGTTTGACAGATCGAGCCGAGCAGGATGGCGCGCAGGCCGCCGATGCGGTCGGCCAGCCAGCCCCAGAACTGGCGGCTGACGAAAGCGCAGGCGAGAAGCACCGAGAGCATCGCGGCACTGCGCGTGGCCGAGATGCCGAGGTCGGTGCAGAAGCTGACCAGGTGGACGGTGGGCTGGGCCATCGGCACGCAGCACAGGAAGATGCCAAGGCTGAGCAGGAACAGCACGAAACCAGGGCGCAGGCCAAGCACCCGCGCGCCCGCGATAGGGTCGCCGCCGTGGTGGCCGCCGGGCGGGATGACCGGGGGCGGGCGCAGGGTGACGAGCGCCACCGGGATGGTGACGGCCGCGACCACGGCGGCGAAAGCCCAGGCGGTGGCGCGCCAGCCCCAATGGTCCAGGCCGCGTTCGAAGATGGTCGGCCAGATCGTGCCGGCGACGTATTGGCCGGCGCTGACCAACGCCAGCGCGGTGCCGCGCCGGCGGTCGAACCAGCGGCTGACATAGATCAGCAGGGGTGCGCCGAGTGCGCCGTTGCCAAGCAGGCCGACCAGCACGCCAAAACCAATATACAGGCCCCAGGTGCCGCCCTGGGTGGCGACGACCAGCCCGGCGGAGACCGCCAAGCCGCCGAACACCGCCATGGCGCGCGCACCCAGCCGATCGGCGATCCAGCCCAGCATGATGCCGCCAATCCCGGCGCCGAAGCTCTGCAACGCGGCCGCCAGGGCAGGCACGCCGCGCGGTACGTCGAGGTCCGCGGCGATGGCCTTCATCGAGATGACGAGGATCAGGGGGGTGCCATGGACCACCGAGAGGATGGCGAGCACACCAAAGGCGGCGCGCCAGGACTCGCGGCTTTCAATCGACTGCATGGTTTCTTCCCCGTGGGGTGAGGGTAGCAGAAGCCAAGGGGAAGGGAAGCAAGGGTTCTTTTTTGAAAAAAAGAACCAAAAAACTTTTATCCGTTAGGGCGCTGGGCAAATGGATGAAAGTCTTTTTGCTTCTTTTTCTACAGAAAAAGAAGTTCTTACTTCTCCTGGTAGGTTTCCAGGAACGTTTCCAGCCGATCCATCGCGGTGTGCAGCAGCGCCGGCGCCTTGGCGTAGCACAGGCGTATGTAGTGCTCGGAGCCCTTCCCGAAGCTGGTGCCCGGGGCCATGCCGATCTTCGCCTCGACCACGGCGCGCTTGCAGAACTGGAGCGTGTCGGTGACGCCTTCGATCGAGAACATGGCGTAGAAGGCGCCCTCGCTGGGGATGTTACGCACCCGCTTCATGCGGCCGAGGCGCTCGTTGATCACCTGGCGGCCGGCGTCGCAGCGGGCGGCGAACTCCTTCACGAAATCCTCGCCCTGGTCCAGTGCCACGATGGCGGCGTGCTGGGTGAAGGCGGGGGCGCCGGAGGTGTTGAACTGGATCAGTTTCTCGAAACTGTCCTTGTGGCCCTCGGGATAGACGATCCAGCCGAGGCGCCAGCCGGGCATGGCCCAGGCCTTGGAGAAGGAATTGGCGATGAAGACGGGGTCGGTGGGTTTGGCGATCTCCAGGAAGGAGAAGGCGGCGTTCATGCCGTAGACGGTGCGGTGGTAGACCTCGTCGGACAGGATGGCGATGTTGTTTTCGCGGGCGAAGGCGAGAAGGCGCTCGGCCTGGTCGCGCGGGATCATCCATCCCGTCGGGTTGCCGGGGGAGGCGAGGTAGATGACGCGGGTCTGGGCGTCGCACTGGGCGAAGACGGCGTCGAGGTCGAGCTGCCAGCCGGCATTGCCGGGGGTCATGGCGACTTCGCGCACTTCGGCGCCGTTGATTTGCATGGCGCGCAGGATGTTGGGCCAGGACGGGGTGATGGCGACGACGTTGTCGCCGGATTGCGCGGTGCCTTGGGCGATCATCATGACGGCGGACATGCCCGACGCGGTGAGTGCTATGCGGGATTCCGGGACGTCGACGTTCCAGGTGCGCTTGATGTAGCGGCTGATGGCGTCCCCCATGCCGGGGATGCCGCGGTTGGGGGTGTAGAAGGTGTTGCCCTCGGCCAGCGACTTGGCGGCGGCGTCGCGGATGAATTGCGGGGTGGGGACGTCAGGCTCGCCGGCGAACATGCCGATGACGTCGGGGTCGCCGTAGCCCATGCGCCAGACCTCGACGATGGGGGAGTCTTCGAGGGTTTCGATTTCAGTGCGGATGAGGGACATAGGGCGCTCGGTTCGGTGATGACGGCAATTGAGCGCGGTGGCGGTGGGGGGTCAAGCGGGGGCTCGCACATCGGCCGGCCGCTGCGCGGCGGTTCATGGGGAGGGCGGCATGGGTGTTGAACTGATCGGCTATCACCACAGTGTTTATCTCCGGATTGCGCGGCTGGTGCTGTTGGAAAAGGGCGTTGCGTTCGAGCATCTGGAGGTGGATCCGTTTGCCGAGGTGCCGGCCTGGTACCTGGCTCTGCATCCGTTTGGGCGGGTGCCTGCGCTGCGGCACGATGGGTTCGTAGTCTACGAAACATCGGCGATTGCGCGATATGTCGACGTGGCATTTCCCGGGGTGCGGCTGGTGCCCGAGGGCGCGCAGGCGCAGGGGCGGATGCAGCAGGTGATCTCGATCGTCGACAGCTATGGCTATTGGCCAATGGTGCGCAGGTGTTTTCGCATGCGGCGTTTCGCCCTGCGGCTGCGGCGGACGCGGCCGAGATCAGGGAGGGCCTGGCAGGTTCGTTGGTGGTGTTGCGGGCGCTGGAGGCGGTGGTTGAGGGGAGGTGGCTTGTGGGCGACCGGCTGAGCCTGGCGGACCTGCATCTGGGGCCGATGATGGCGTATTTTGTCGCCGCGCGAGACGGGGCGGCGATGCTGGCGGATTTTCCGCGGCTTACGGGATGGTGGGGACATATGCGTGGGCGCGGGTCCATGGTGGCCAGCGATCCCGGATTGCCGTTGCGGGGCGAGGGGAGGTGATCGCCACCTTGTGCTGTGGAATGTCTGGCACATGGCGGAGCTGCGGCGCTATCGTTGCCACCTGGGACAAAGAAGGGGACGTGCGATGGCGGGGGTGACAGTGCACTTCGCGACCAACCGCGACGAGATCCTGCGGGATGGTGAGGTGATCGGCTTCGGCAGCGGGCTGAACCAGCTCTCCCCGCTCTGGGTGCGCTATGGCACCGCCGAGATGCTGGCGCAGAAGAAGGGCAATCCCTTTGGCGTCTCCAAGCTATCGGTGGCACCCGAGGCGATCAAGGGCGCGCCGGGGGTGCCCGCCGATGCGGCCCAGGTGCTCGGCAGCGCCGCGGTGTTCAACGGGCTTCGTGCGAAGATGGTGGCGAACAAGGCCGACCTCGTGCTGATGCTGCACGGCTATGCCTGCGACATGCCGAATGCCCTGTCCAACGCGGCAGAGATCAAGACCCAGTGGGGCACCAAGGCAAATCCGCTGGAAACCGCGGTGTTCGCCTGGCCGTCGGACGGCAATATCGTGCCGATCATCGCCTATGCCTCCGACCGCGACGATGCACGCAGCTCGGCCAAGGCGGTGTCGCGTGCGCTGCTGACGTTCATTGCCTATCTGCGCAAGCTGACCAAGGAAGAGTTGTGCGGCCGCAATATCCACTTGGTCGCACACTCGATGGGCAACTATGTGCTGCGCAACACGCTGCAGGCGATGATCAGCGAATTGGGCGGCAAGGCGCTGCCGCGGGTGTTCAAAAACATCTCCTTGATGGCGGCGGATGAGGACGACGACGCGTTCGAGCATGCTGACAAGCTTGCCCGCCTGCCGGAGCTGGGCGAGGCGGTGCATGTCTATTTCGCGCGCAACGACCGGGCAATGACGATCAGCGATGTGACCAAGGGCAATCCGGACCGGCTGGGCTCGACCGGGCCGCGCACCCTGACCTCGCTGCCGCAGAAGGTGACGTTGGTTGATTGCACGGACGTGTCGGAGACGTCGCCGATCACTGATGCGCGACATCAGTATTACCGCAAGCGGCCCGAGGTTCTGACCGATATCCGCGCGGTGATCGCCGGCACCCCGGCCGAGGCGATTGCAGGGCGCGAATGGATCCCTGCACGCTTCAGCTATCGCATTCGTCCGAAGTCCTGAGGGTCTGGGCCCAAAGGCAAGCAAGCAAGGCCGCACGTGCCCTAACCCGCCAGGGACCGCACCTCTGGACCTCATGCAAGGAAGTATAAACGGGTCTGGGGCAGCGCCCCTTGCCTTACGCGTCCCGCCAGATCTTCCCTCGCGCCCGCACGGGATCAAGCAGTGACCAGTCCCCCTGCGGCAACACATGCCCCTTGGGAAACGGCGGCCGCGGTTCCATGCCGAGCGAGATCATCACGCGGTCGTCGCGGTAGTAGCATTGCAGGATGATGCGGGTGAGCAGGGTGAGGTCCATGCCGCCCTCCGTGCGCAGGGTGGCGCAGACCTCTTCCTGTTTGTCGATGGGCAGGTCGGCGAGGCTGCCGCCGGCGAGGGTTTCGAGTTTGGCCAGGGCGTTGTGCACGGCTGTGGCGTCGCGGCCCAGGCTCTTGGCGATATCGGCCTGGATCAGCGTGTCATCGGCGCCAGGCACTTTGAATTCGGCGCTGGCCGGGATCATGCGGGCGCACATGGCGGCCAGGGTGCGCTTTTCCGCGTCGGTGAGATTGGGGTCGCCCCAGGCGGGGTTCGGGGCGGAGACGGTGTTGGACATCGGGCTGATCCTCAATCGAACAAAGTGGCGAGGCGCTGCTTCATCTGATCGGCGATGTAGAGTGCCAGGGCCTGGATGGTGGAGGTTGGGTTGACGCCGCCGGAGGTGGTGAAGATCGAGCCGTCGACGATGAACAGGTTCTTCACGTCATGGGTGCGGCCCCAATCGTTGACGACGGAGCGGGTGGGGTCGGTGCCCATGCGGGCGGTGCCGAGCAGGTGCCAGCCGCCGTTCAGGATCGGGCGCTCGACGCCGATGTCGTACGCGCCGGCTTCGCGCAGCGCCTCCGTGGCCCGCGCGATGGCGTGGTTGAGCATGCGGTTGGAGTTTTCGCTGATCGTGTAGTCGATCTTCGGGGCGGGGATGCCGTGGGCGTCCTTCAGCACGGGATCGAGGGTGACGCGGTTATGCTCCTCCGGCAGGTCCTCGCAGATGGCGGCGATGTTCATGCGGCGGTTGTAGAGTTTCCGATATACGGCGTGGTGTTCGGCGCCCCAGGGCAGGCGGCCGGAGGCCATTGATTGTTGCGCCTCCAGGATCGCGCCGACGCCGCGGCCGAACTGCCAGGAATAGCCACGCACGAAACCTCGCGACGGATCGGACTCGTAGAATTCGTGGCTCCAAAGCGACAGCGGTGGGCCGCGATTGCCGTCCGTCTCCTCGTTGAAATAGCCCCAGATGCTGGCATAGGGATGGAACATCAGGTTCTTGCCGACGAGCCCGGAGGAATTGGCCAGGCCGTTCGGGAAGCGCTCCGATTTCGAGTTCAGCAACAGCCGCGGCGTGCCGATGCCGTTGGCGGCGACCACCACGACATGGGCGGGCTGGAACTGCTCCACCCCGTCGCGGTCATAGTAGATCACGCCATTGGCCATGCCGGTGGCAGGGTCCACGGTGATCTCGCGCACGCGCGCCCGGGTGCGCAGTTCGACGCCGGCGCGGATCGCGGCGGGCCAATAGGTGATGTCGGTGCTGGCCTTGGCGCCCTGGGCACAGCCGGCGATGCAGTGGCCGAGGTTGATGCAGGGCGCGCGGCCCTCGTATTCCCGCGTGGTCACTGCGCAATCGCTGGGCCACCAGTGCCAGCCCAGCCGGTTCATCGCCTCGCCCAGCATGCGCCCGGAGCGGCCCATCGGCAGCGGCTCCATCGGCGGCGTTTTCTGGGGCGGATAGGCGGGATCGCCCGTCATGCCGGACACGCCCGTCATGCGGTCATTCTCGGCGAAGAAGGGTTCGAGCTGGTGGTAGTCCACCGGCCAGTCATCGGCCACGCCGTCCAGCGACTTCACCTTGAAGTCGGACGGATGCAGCCGCGGGTAATGCGCCGCATACAGGATGGTGCTGCCGCCGACGGCATTGAAGTTCAGCACCTTGATCGGCGAGTTGTCGTCGTTGACCGGATAGTCCGACCAGAGCTGGCGGCGGTTCGGCGAGGTCGCCATATCGTTGAACTGCCGCGCCTCCCAGTCCCGGCCGTTCGAGGGATAGTCGGTCGGGTTCTGCCAATCCCCCTGTTCCAGGCAGAGGATTCGCATCTTGGTGTCGGCCAGGCTCCAGGCCACGGCGGCGCCGGAAGCACCGGAGCCGATGATGAGCACGTCGACGGGGTCAAGCTGGGGCATCGGTGTTCCTCAATCGAACAGCGTGTCGAGCCGCTGTTTCATCTGATCGGCAATGTAGAGTGCTATGGCCTGGATGGTCGAGGTCGGGTTCACGCCGCCGCCGGTGACGAAGACCGAGCCGTCGATGATGAACAGGTTCTTCACGTCGTGGCTGCGGCCCCATTCGTTCACCACGGAGGTCCAGGGATCGCGGACCATGCGCGCGGTGCCGAGCAGGTGGCCGGGATAGTTCAGCACCTCGCGCGAGACGGCAATCGTGTGGGCACCGGCTTCGCGCATGATCTCTGTGGCCCGCGCGATGCCGTGTTCCATCATGCGCCGCGTGTTCTCGGACATCGTGTAGTCGATGCGCGGGGCGGGAATGCCATGCGCGTCCTTCAACACGGGGTCCAGCGTGATCCGGTTATGGGCCTCCGGCAGGTCGTCACAGGCCACGCCGACATGGAAGCGGTGGTTGTTGAACCGGCGCATCGCGGCGTGGTGGCCGGGCCCCCAGGGTATGCGCCCGGCTTCCACGCCGGTCATCGCCTCGCCCACGGGCCCCGGTCCGCGGCCGAATTGCAGCATGTAGCCACGGACGAAGTCGCGGTTTGGGTCGGTTTCGTAGAACTGCTTGCTCCAGAGCGAGACGACGGGACCGCGCTGGCCCTCCAGCCTGTCATCGACCCAGCCATGGATGATCGGCCAGGGATGGAGCATCAGGTTGCGCCCGACCTGGCCCGATGAATTGGCGAGCCCATTGGGGAACGCCTGGGACACCGAGTTGAGCAGCAGCCGTGGCGTGCCGATCCCGTTGGCGGCCATCACCACGACATGGGCGGGCTGGAAGACTTCGCGCCCGTCGCGGTCATAGTAGATCGCGCCGGTCGCCATCCCGTCGTCGCCCACGGTGATCTCACGCACACGGCAGTTGGTGCGCAGCTCCACGCCGGCGCGGATCGCCCGCGGCCAATAGGTGATGTCGGTGCTGCCCTTCGCCCCTTGGGCACAGCCCGGCAGGCAATGGCCCAGATTGATACAGGCTGCGCGGCCGTCATGCTCCACCGTGGCGATGGCGGAGTCCGACGGCCACCAATGCCAGCCCAGCCGGTTCAACGCCTCGGCCGCGCGCGTGCCGGAGGGGCCGAGCGGCACCGGCGGCAGGGGCGGCGTGTGGGCGGGATAGGCGGGGTCACCCGCCAGCCCGGCAACCCCCATCATCTGGTCGTTCTCGGCAAAGAACGGCTCCAGCGTGCGATAGTTGATCGGCCAGTCATCGGCCACGCCGTCCAGCGACTTCACCCGGAAGTCGCTCGGATGCAGCCGCGGGAAATGGGCCGCGTAATGCACCGTGCCGCCACCGACGGCGTTGTACGTTGCGATCTTGACGATCGAGTTGGCGTCATTGATCGGGTAGTCCGCTGGCAATTGGCGCCGATTGGCCATGATGTCGGAATCGCCGTAGCGCCTTGCCTCCCAATCCCGCCCATTGGCCGGATAGTCGGTCGGCTTCACCCAGTCGCCCTGTTCCAGGCAGACGATGCGCATCTTGGTGTCCGCCATCGACCAGGCAAACGCCGCCCCCGAGGCGCCGGAACCGATGATCAGGATGTCGACGGGTTCGCTCATAGTGCTCAATCGAACAGAGTGGCCAGGCGCTGCTTCATCGCATCCGCGACATAGAGCGCCAGGGCCTGGATGGTGGAGGTCGGGTTCACCCCGCCGGCGGTGACGAACAGGCTGCCGTCGATGACGAACAGGTTCTTCACATCATGCGCCCGGCCCCATTCGTTGACCACCGAGCGGGTCGGGTCCGCCCCCATGCGCGCGGTGCCCAGGTTGTGAAAGCCCGACAGCGGGATCGGGTCCACCACCGAGATATCGCGCGCGCCCGCGGTGGCGAGCAGCAGCGAGGCCTTCTCCACGCCATGCGCAATCATCCGCCGGCTGTTCTCGCCAACGACATACTCGACCTTCGGGGCCGCGATGCCATGGCTGTCGGTCAGCACGGGATCGAGCGTCACCCGGTTATGCGCCTCCGGAATGTCATCAACCACAATCGACAGGTTCAGCCGGCGATAGTGCAACCTGCGCATCACCGCGTGATGCCCGGCCCCCCAGGGTAGGCGGCCATGCTCGAAGCTGGTGGTCGCTTCCAGCACTGGTCCGGCGCCGCGGGCGATCTGGAAGATGTAGCCACGCTTGAAATCCCGCGCCGGGTCGGTCTCATAGAACTCGTGGCTCCACAGCGACAGCGGCGGGCCGCGATTGCCGTCCACCTCCTGGTCGACATAGCCGTAGACCGAGACATAGGGATGCAGCATCAGGTTGCGCCCGACTTGGCCGGATGAATTGGCCAGCCCGTTCGGGTGCCGCTCGCTGGCCGAGGCGAGCAACAGCCGGGGCGTGCCGATGCCGTTGCAGGCGACGATGACGACATGCGCCGCCTGGAAGCACAGCTTGCCGTCGCTGTCGAAATACTCGGCGCCGGTGGCTAGGCCGTCATCGCCGGTGGTGATGCGCTTGACCCGGCAATGGGTCCGCAGTTCCACCCCCGCCCGGATCGCCGCGGGCCAATAGGTGATGTCCACGCTGGCCTTCGCCCCCTGGGCACAGCCGGGGGTGCAATGGGCGAGGTTGATGCACTTGGCCCGGCCCTCGTATTCCTCGGTCGCCGCCGTGTTGTCCGACGGCCACCAATGCCAGCCCAACTTGTTGAACGCCTCGCCCCACACCGCCCCCGAGCGGCCCAGCGCATGCGGCGGCATCTGCGGCGTCTTGCCCGCGGGATAGGCGGGATCGCCGGCCAGGCCGGACACGCCCATCATCCGGTCGTTGAGATCATAGAACGGGGTGAGCTGGGCATAGCTGACTGGCCAGTCCGCGCCGACACCATCCAGTGTGCGGGTGCGGAAATCGCTCGGATGCAGCCGCGGCCAATGCGCGGTGTACATGATCGTCCCGCCGCCGACGCCGTTGAAGTTCAGGATCTTGATCGGCGAGGCATCGTCATTGACCGGATAATCCTCCGGCCGCCCGCGCCGGTTCGGGCTGGGTGAGAAATCGCCGGTCGCCCGCGCCTCCCAGTCCCGCCCATTGGCTGGGTAGTCGCCGGGCGTCACCCAGCCGCCCTGTTCCAGACAGACGATACGCATCTTCGTCTCGGCCAGCGACCAGGCAGCTGCCGCCCCCGAGGCGCCGGCGCCGATGATCAGGATGTCGACGGGCTCGCTCATGGTGCTCAATCGAACAAATTGTCCAGGCGCTGCTTCATCTGGTCGGCGATGTAGAGCGCGAGGGCCTGGATGGTTGAGGTCGGGTTCACGGCGCCGGCGGTGACGAAGATCGAGCCGTCGACGATGAACAGGTTCTTCACGTCATGCGCCCGCCCCCAGCCATTGACCACCGAGGTCCCGGGGTCCTCGCCCATGCGCGCGGTGCCGAGATTGTGCCAGCCACCGAAGACGATCGGGTACTGCACCCCGATATCCCGCGCGCCCGCCGTGCGCAGCACCGTCTTGCAGCGCTCCACCCCGTGCTCGATCATCCGCCGCGAGTTCTCGCCGATGGTGTATTCCACCTTCGGGGCGGGAATGCCGCTGCTGTCGGTCAGCACGGGATCGAGCGTCACCCGGTTATGCGCCTCCGGCAAATCGTCCACCACCACGGAAAGGTTCAGCTTGCGATAGGCGAGTTTGCGAAACCGCGCATGGTGCTCCGCCCCCCAGGGCAGGCGCCCATTCTCGTGGCTGGCGATCGCCTCGGCCACCGTCCCGTTGCCGCGGCCGATCTGCAGCATGTAGCCGCGCTTGAAATCCCGCGCCGGATCGGTCTCGTAGAACTCGTGGCTCCACAGGTTGAGCGGCGGCCCGCGATTGCCGTCCACCTCCTCGTCCATATAGCCGAAGACCTGGATATACGGATGGAACATCAGGTTCCGCCCCACCTGGTCCGACGAATTGGCCAGCCCGTTCGGATGGCGTTCGCTCGCCGAGTTCAGCAACAGCCGCGGGGTGCCGATGCCGTTGCATGCCACCACCACGACATGCGCCGCCTGGAAATGCAGCGCGCCGTCCTTATCGAAATACTCCACTCCGGTTGCCATGCCGTCCTCGCCGGTCACGATCCGCTTGACCCGGCAATGCGTGCGCAGCTCCACCCCCGCCCGAATGGCAATCGGCCAATAGGTGATGTCCGTGCTGCCCTTCGCCCCCTGCGCACACCCAGGCGTGCAATGGCCGAGATTGATGCACTTGGCGCGGCCCTCGTAGTCCTCGGTGGCAATGGTGGCGTCCGATGGCCACCAGTGCCAGCCGAGCTTGTTCATCGCCTCGCCCCAGATCTTCCCGGACCGCCCCAGCGGTAAAGCGGGCATCAGCCGCCGGTTGCTCTGTGCCACGCCATTGGGCGGATAGGCGGGGTCGCCAGCCATGCCGGACACCCCCATCATGCGGTCGTTCTGGTTGTAATACGGTTCCAGCATGTCGTAGCTGACCGGCCAGTCATCGCCGACGCCGTCCAGCGTCTTGGTGCGGAAATCGGACGGATGCAGGCGCGGCCAATGCGCGGTGTACATCACCGTCCCGCCGCCGACGCCGTTGAAGTTCACCACCTTGATCGGTGAGGCATCGTCGTTGATCGGATAATCCTCAGGTCGGCCACGCCGGTTCGGACTGGTCGAGTAGTCCCCCATCGCCCGCGCCTCCCAGTCCCGCCCGGTCGAGGGATACTCGGAGGGCTTCATCCAGCCGCCCTGTTCCAGGCAGACGATGCGCATCTTGGTGTCGGCCAGGCTCCAGGCCACGGCCGCCCCGGAGGCACCGGCACCGATGATGAGAACGTCGACGATGTCGTCAGCCACTTGCGGTTTCCTACTCGAACAAGGTGTCCAGGCGCTGCTTTATCTGGTCGGCGATATACAGCGCCAGCGCCTGGATGGTGGGGGTCGGGTTCACCCCGGCCGAGGTGACAAAGATCGAGCCGTCGACGATGAACAGATTCTTCACATCATGCGCCCGGCCCCATTCATTGACCACCGATGTCGCCGGGTTCGTGCCCATGCGCGCGGTGCCCATCAGGTGCCAGCCGCCATAGGGCAGCGGCCCCTCGGATTCCACCCGATACGCCCCGGCCGCCGTCAACACCTCGGTGCCGCGCGCAATGGCGAAGTCGATCATCCGCCGGCTGTTCTCGCTCAGCGTATAGGCGATGCGCGGCGCCGGAATGCCGTCAGTATCCGTCAGCGCGGGATCAAGCGTCACCCGATTATGCGGCTCCGGCAGGTCCTCCAGGATCGCCCCCAATCCCGTCCCGCGCCGGTGATAGCGCCGATACGCCGCATGATGCCCGGTGCCCCAGGGGATCAACCCATTGGCCGTGCCGTCAAGCGCCAGCGCCGCCGTGCCCTCGCCGCGTGAGAACTCCCAGATGAAGCCGCGCTTGAACCCCCGGCTCTCGTCGGTCTCGTAGAACTCGTGGCTCCACATGGCATTGTCCGGCCCGCGCTCGCCATCCAGTTCATGATCGAAATAGCCGAAGATGCTGACATAGGGATGGAACATCAGGTTCCGCCCGACCTGGTCCGACGAATTGGCCAGCCCGTTCGGGAACCGCTCCGACTTCGAGTTCAACAGGATGCGCGGCGTGCCGATGCCGTTGCACGCCATCACCACGATATGCGCCGCCTGGAAAACCTCCCGGCCGTCGGCATCGTAGTAGATCGTGCCATTCGCCATGCCGTCCGGCCCCAGCGTAATCTCCCGCACCCGGCAGCGCGTGCGCAGCTCCACTCCCGCTCGGATGGCCTGCGGCCAATAGGTGATATCCGTGCTGCCCTTCGCCCCCTGCGCGCAGCCGGCGGTGCACTGGCCGAGATTGATACAGGCCGGCCTTCCCTCGTACTCCTCGGACGCAATCGTGCTGTCGCTCGGCCACCAATGCCACCCCAGCTTGTTGAAGCCGCGCCCAAGGGTTTCGCTGGCCCGCCCCATCGGCAGCGGCTTCATCGGCACGGTCTTGCCGGGATAGGCGGGATCACCGGCCAGGCCCGAGACGCCCATCATCCGGTCGTTGATATCGTAGAACGGCGCCAGCGTGGCGTAGTCGATCGGCCAGTCATCGGCGATGCCGTCCAGCGACTTCACCCGGAAATCGCTCGGATGAAAACGCGGCGTATGTGCGCCGTACAGCACCGTGCCGCCGCCCACGCCGTTGAAGTTCGCAACCTTGATGCAGGAGCCGTCCTCGTGGATCGGATAGTCGGTCACACGCTGGCGCCGGTTCGGGCTGATGGCGAAATCGCCGCCGTTGCGCGCCTCGACATCGCGCCGCGTGGCCGGGAACTCCGCGGGCTTGGTCCATTCGCCCTGTTCCAGGCAGACGATGCGCATCCGCGTCTCGGTCATCGCCCAGGCAAAGGCCGCCCCGGAAGCGCCGGCACCGATGATGAGGATGTCGACGGGCTCGTTCATCGCGCTCAATCGAACAGCGTGGCCAAGCGTTGCTTGATCTGGTCGCTGATGTAGAGCGACAGCGCCTGGATCGTCCGCGTCGGGTTCACGCCCGCCGAGGTGACGAAGATCGAGCCATCGACCACGAACAGGTTCTTCACGTCATGCGCCCGGCCCCATTCGTTGACCACCGAGCGAGCGGGGTCCAGGCCCATTCGCGCGGTGCCCATCATGTGCACGCCATTGGTGCGGATCGGCGCTTCGCTGAGAATGTCGCGCGCGCCGGCGGCCGTGAGGATATCGGTGCCGCGGGCCACCGCATGGTCAAGCATGCGCCGCGAATTTTCTGACAGCGTGTAGTCGATTTTCGGCGCGGGGATGCCGTGGCCATCGGTCAGCACGGGATCGAGCGTCACCCGGTTATGCAACTCCGGCAGGTCCTCGCAGATCGCCACCATCCCGGTGCGCCGGCCCGCGAGTTTGCGATAGGCGGCATGGTGATCGGCCCCCCATGGCACCATGCCGCCAGCCATGCCGAGGATGGCGGACATCACCGGGTTCTGGCCACGCACCATCTCGAAAATGTAGCCGCGCAGAAAGCCCCGCGTCGGGTCGGTCTCGTAGAACTGATGGCTCCACATCGTGTTGCCCGGCCCGCGCCAGCCATCGGTGGGTTCGTCGAAATACCCCATGATCGAGGCATAAGGGTGGAACATCAGGTTGCGGCCCACCAGCCCGCTGGAATTGGCCAGTCCGTCCGGGAACTTCGCCGATTTCGAGTTCAGCAGGATGCGCGATGTGCCGATGGCGTTGCATGCCATGATGACGATATGGGCGCCGATGAAGCATTCGCGGCCATCGGTGTCGTAGTAGATGACGCCGTTGGCCATGCCGTCATCGCCGACCGTGACTTCTCGGACGCGCGCCCGGGTGCGCAGTTCGACACCCGCGCGGATGGCGGCGGGCCAATAGGTGATGTCGGTGCTCGCCTTGGCTCCCTGGGCACAGCCGGAGGTGCAGTGGGCGAGGTTGATGCAGCGCGCACGACCCTCGTAATCCTCGGACGCGATGGCGCTGTCGCTGGGCCACCAGTGCCAGCCGAGCTTGTTGATCGCGGCCCCCAGGATCTCGCCGGAGCGGCCGAGCGGGAGGGGGGGCATCTGGGCTTCGTGGGGTGGGTAGGCGGGGTCGCCGGCGAGGCCGGAGACGCCGGTGATGCGGTCGTTCTGGTCGTAGAAGGGGGCGAGGGTGGCGTAGTCGATCGGCCAGTCATCGGCGATGCCGTCCAGCGACTTCACCCGGAAGTCGCTCGGGTGAAGGCGGGGAAAGTGGCCGGCATAGAGCACCGTGCCGCCGCCGACGCCGTTGAAGTTGCCGACCAGGATTGGCGAGTTGTCTTCGTTGATCGGGTAGTCGGTCGGCCGTGCCCGGCGGTTGGGCGAGATGGCGAAATCACCGAGCTGGCGGGCCTCCCAGTCGCGGCCGGAGGTTGGGTATTCGTCCGGCTTCATCCAGTCGCCCTGTTCCAGGCAGACGATGCGCATCTTGGTGTCGGCCAGGCTCCACGCGGCGGCGCCCCCAGAGGCGCCGGCGCCGATGATCACAACGTCAGCCATGTCGGCCATCAGGCGCTCCCGGATCGTCTGCTCCTGCGCCAGTCGAAGCCGGCCGAGCGTGGTTGTCAACGGGCGCCGGGCGTCGCAGGGTTGGGGCTACGATTGGATGGAGAGACGCATGGAATACCGCCGGATGGGGCGCAGTGGGCTGAAGGTGTCCGAGATCTGTCTCGGCACGATGACCTTCGGTCATGGCGCTGATGAAGGGGAGGCCGGGCGGATCCTGGATGCCTGTCTGGATGCCGGGGTGAACTTTCTCGACACGGCGAACGCTTACAATGGCGGCGAGAGCGAGAGCATCCTGGGCATGCTGCTGAAGGGACGGCGGCGGCGGGTGGTTCTGGCGAGCAAGGTGTTCAATCCGATGGGGCCGGGGCCGAACGATTCCGGGGCGTCGCGGGCGCATATCATGCAGGCGGTCGAGGATAGTTTGCGGCGGTTGGGGACGGATTATCTCGATATCTACTATCTGCATCATGTCGACCACCAGACGCCGCTGGAGGAGTCGTTGCGGGCGCTCGATGACCTGGTGAGGCAAGGCAAGATCCGTTACGCGGCGACCAGCAACTATGAGGCGTGGCGGCTGATGGAGGCGCTGTGGATTTCGGACACCAAGGGGCTGGCGCGGTTCGAGTGCTATCAGCCGCAGTACAGCCTGGTGGTGCGGGATATCGAGCAGGAGATCGTGCCGGTCTGTGAGACGAAGGGGCTGGGCGTGGTGGTTTGGTCGCCTTTGGCGGGCGGGTATCTGTCCGGGAAGTACCAGCCGGGGCAGGCGCAGGCGACGGGGTCGCGCAGTGAGGAGGGCTGGGCGTTTCCGATGAAGTTCTTCCACCCCGACCATACCAACGTGCTGGCCACCCTGTTGGAGGTGGCGGCCGAGCTGGGGCGCAGCCCGGCGCAGGTGGCGTTGCGGTGGGTGCTGGACCAGGGGTTTGTCACTTCGGCGATTGTCGGGGCGCGCAACCAGGGCCAGATCGAGGAGACGTTGCAGGCGGTGGGCTGGCGGTTGCCGGGGGAGATGAAGGCGCGGCTGGATGCGGTGTCCGTGTTGCCGTTGCGGTATCCCCGGACGATGGAGGACGGGATGCGCGAGCGGCGGGCTTCGGCGGTTCGGATCGGCTGAGTGTCAGCATTGATGATCGCCGGGTTGACCGGCGTGATGCTGTTCACGGCGTTTCTGTCGGGCATTTTCGGCATGGCTGGCGGCATGGTCCTGATGGGGGTTTTGCTGGCGGTGATGCCGTTGCCGGCGGCGATGGCGTTGCATGCGGTGACGCAGATGGCGTCCAATGCGTGGCGGGCGGTGTTGTGGCGGCGGCATATCAACTGGCGGCCGGTGGGGTTTTTCTTGATCGGCAACCTGGCGGCGCTGGCGGTTTGGTCGGTGTTCCAGTGGGTGCCGGAGAAGGCGGTGGCGCTGCTGATGTTGGGAGTGACGCCGTTTTTGTTTCGGCTGTTGCCGGTCTCGATCAAGCCCAATCCGCTGGTGGCGGGGCATGGGGTGGCGATGGGCGGGGTTTGCATGTCGCTGATGCTGGTGTGCGGGGTGTCGGGACCGTTGCTGGATACGTTTTTCCTGGGCGGGGGGATGGAGCGGCGGCAGATCGTGGCGACCAAGGCGGTGTGCCAGGTGGCGGGGCATTTCTCCAAGCTGGTGTATTTCGGGGCGCTGGTGGCGGGTGGCGTCGGGCTTGATCCCGTCATGCTGGGGTTGGCGGTGGCGGCTTCGATGGCGGGGACGACGCTGGCGCGGCGGATTCTGGAGGCGATGACGGACAAGCAGTTTCGCACCTGGGCGGACCGGGTGATTACGGTGATTGCGGTGTATTATCTGGGGCAGGGGGCTTGGCTGCTGGCGCAGGGGTGATTTAATTACGATAACGTAATTAAAACGGCGCGGTTGAGCGACCCGGCCTAAGGGGTGTTTCGGCGGATCTTGCGGGCGGAGGGTCACGCGCGGGACGTGGGCGTAAGGGGGCGGTGCCGGGCGGTAACGCGCTGGTCGCGCCGGGATGGCGGATGTGCCGGGCGCGGCTGGGCGATGCGGCGGGTTGAGAGACGGGTTGGGATGCGGGCGGATCGGCGCTGTGGACCTTGCGGCGCGGGGCCTCGCTCCGGCGGGCGGAGTCCCGGCGTGATATCGGGTGCTGGGTGGCATGGGCTTGGGGCGGGGGCAGTTGGCCGGACTGCCAGAGCAGGAAAAGCTGTTCCAGGCGGGCGAAGATGCGGGCCAGGCAGGCCATAATCAGGGCGTGGATGGAGGCCGGAATCCGGGCACACTTCTCCTCCCCTGCCCGCGCGCTGTCGCGCAGGCGGGCGAACTTGTCGCCGAGGGAGGGAGGATGATCCTTCATAAGGAAATATTGCCGGAAAACTCGCGTTTTGTCAAGAAAAATTATCGTCTCTAGCAAAAATTTTCTTTTGCGGTGGGTTGATTGAAAGTGACATGGTCGATTGGCGGAAAGTTCCGGCTTCGCGGTGTGCAATCGTTGGCGCCGGGCGGATTGTTGGCTATCGTTCCCGTGTGCCAACGGGAGATCGCAGGTGATCGGCTATGCTATCGGGGCCTATCGCCGCAGCCCATTCCATCCCCATTTGGGGCGCCTGCTGGCGTTGGTGCTCACACGGCTGGTGCGGCTTTACAGGCGCGGCATGTTTGTCCACCAAGTTGGCGCATTCCGGATGAATATCGACCTGAAGCAGCGGATCGATACCAACATCTATTTCACCGGCGGGTGGGAGCCCGACACGGTGGCCACGATCGGCAAACTGGTGCCGGCCGGCGGCGTGGCCCTGGATGTCGGTGCCAATATCGGCTTCATCACCCTGGTGCTGGCCGGGTGCGTCGGGGAGCGGGGCAGGGTGATCGGCTTCGAGCCGACGGCATGGACCTATCGGCGGCTGCGCGCCAATGTCGAGCTCAATGGGCTGGCGCAGATCGAGACCGTGCACGCTGGCCTGTCGGACGCGGCGGAACTGTGCGAGGAGGCCGACATCCCGTACGGCTATTGGCTCGACAATACCGTTGCCACCGAGCGCCAGTCGATCCGGATGCTGACGCTGGACGGCTACCTGGCGGAACACCCGGTCGAGCGGCTGGACTTCATCAAGTGCGACACCGACGGCATGGAGGAGAAGGTGTTCGTTGGCGGCATCGAAACACTGCGCCGGTTTCGCCCGGCGCTGCATTTCGAACTCTACCAGGGTGTCGCGAGCGACCAGGTGGCGTCCAGCGAGCGGCTGCTGCGGATGCTGGAGGGCATCGGCTATGACTTCGTCCACGAAGGTAGCCTGGTTCCGTTCGCCGATGTCGCCAGCGTGCTGCGGGAATTGCGCCCGGGCCAACGCGCCGTCAACGTGGTGGCGATGCCGCGGCCGGCTGGTGCGCTCGGCATTTCGGCGGGGGTGTCGCGCGAAGGCAAGTGGTAGGAAGAGTCTTCTTTTTGTGAACAAAAAGAAGCAAAAAAACTTTTTTCCGAGGCGCTGGTGAAGGAGGTGAGACTTTCGGTTCGTAGGCAATGACGGCAAGGGAGCGAGTGGATAAAGTTTTTTTGCTTCTTTTTGTTCACAAAAAGAAGAATCCTTGCTTTCCCCTTTTTAGCTGGAGGGTGCGATGTCCGAGACGCTGGAGCCCTTGATCGCCGACTTCGTCGCCTGGCTGGCGGCGGAACCGCGGGCCTATGCCGAGGCGCTGGAGGTTTGGCGGACGAATTGTCCCCGGCTGACGGTGTGGGAGGAGGCGCACGAGCGCGGGCTGGTGGCGCGGGGCCGGGGGGTTGATGGGGGGATGGTGGTGGTGCCGACGGAGAAGGGGCTTGGCGTCATCCGCGCACGAAGGCCATGACGATTTCGAACATGATCAGCACGACGATGGCGATTTCGAGGACTTCGGCGCGGGCGCCGGCGGCTTCGTCGTACAGCGCGGTGTAGGTTTCGCGCATGATGGCGAGTTTGCGGTTCACTGCGGCGGTGACGGCGGCGACGCGGAACTGGTCCAGGGCGGCGGCGTAGACGCGGGCGAGGTAGACGTCTTCGGTGACCTGGAGCGCGTTGTCGACGCGTTCGGTGAGTTCGGTGACGTCCGCTACCAGGCTGTAAAGCCGACGAGCGAGGCCGGCGTATCGGCGGGCGGCGAGCGGGTTGAGGCCGCTGCGGGCGGCGGCGACGTGGGCGTTCATGCGCGGCAGTTCGGCATCCAGGAGTTCGTCGTAGTAGCGCATTTCCAGGAGCTGGGCGTTGGCGACTTCGATGACGTCGGTCACGTCGGCGTCGCCGCGCGGTTCGTAGACGAAGGCGCGGTCCCAGGTGAGGACGACGAGGTCGTCTTCGTAGTACGAGAATCGGTGGCGGAGCAGGTCGGCGCGGGCGGCGGCCGAGAGGGGGCGGTGTTCGCCGGAGAGCAGGGCGGCGAGGTCGACGCTGGCGAGCAGGGCTTCGGCGGTGGGGGTGTTGTCGCCCCCTTGCTGGTCGAGCGCATGGACTACGCCGACCAAGTAATCTTCCTGGACGCGGGCCTCGGTGAGTTGGCGCAGGGCGCCGGCCAGGGCGGCGGTGAGCGCGGCCAGGGCGGCGTCCCAGGGGGCGATTGGGGCTTCGGGGCCGACAGCGGTGTCGACTTCGTTGATCAGGGCGACGAAATCGGCCCAGGGCAGGCCGTCGGCGGGGACACGCAGGGCCAGGGTGATGGCGCCGAAATCGTAAAGCCGGGCGGTCATGGCGGCTTCGATGGTGCGGCCGGCGAGCGAAAGGGTGTGGGATGGCAGGGTGAGGGTGAGGGGGGGGACGCCGAAGGAGACGGCCTTGGGGGAGGTGGCGGCGAGGCCGTGGCGGCGGGCGGCGCCGGCGGCGTATCGGCGCCAGAGGGCTTCGGCCTGTTCGAGGTCGATGCGGTCGGCGGCGTCGAACAGGCGCAGGGCCAGGACGTGACCGGTACGGATCGTGGGGGGTCCGGTCAGCATTGGGGCACATGCACGGCCAAGCCGCCCTGGGCTGTCTCCTTGTACTTGCTGTGCATATCCAGGCCGGTTTGACGCATGGTGGCGATGACCTGGTCGAGGCTGACGTGGTGGGTGCCGTCGCCGGCCAGGGCGAGCGAGGCGGCGGTGATGGCCTTGACCGCGCCCATGGCGTTGCGCTCGATGCATGGGATCTGGACGAGGCCGCCGATGGGGTCGCAGGTCATGCCGAGATGGTGTTCGAGGCCGATCTCGGCGGCGTTTTCGACCTGGGTGGGGGTGCCGCCGAGGGCGCTGGCGAGGCCGGCGGCGGCCATGGCGCAGGCGACGCCGACTTCGCCCTGACAGCCGACTTCGGCGCCGGAGATCGAGGCGTTGCGCTTGGCCAGGCCGCCGACGGCGGCGGCGGCGAGGAGGAAGTCTTCGTGGGCGTCGGGGCCGGCTTCGGGGTGGTAGGTCTTGAGGTAGCGCAGGACGGCGGGGATGACGCCGGCGGCACCGTTGGTGGGGGCGGTGACGACGCGGCCGCCGGCGGCGTTTTCCTCGTTGACGGCGATGGCCCAGAGGCTGGCGTGGTCCATGGCGGCGGTGGGGGTGGCGGCGTTGCTGCGGGCGCGTTCGGCGGCGCGGGTGGCGAGGGTTTTGGCGCGGCGGCGGACTTTCAGGCCACCGGGGAGGATGCCTTCGCCCGAAAGGCCGCGGTCGATGCAGGCCTCCATGGTGGCGGCGATTTGGGCGAGGTGGGCGCGGAGCTGGGGCGCGGTGCGGGCGGCGAGTTCGTTTGCGCGTTGCAGGGCGGCGATGGAGAGGCCGGTTTGGGCGGCCATGGCGAGCATGTCGTCGGCGGTGCTGAACGGGTGGGGGAGGGCGGGGCCGGTTTCGGCGGCGACGGTTTCGCCTTCGCGCAGGATGAAGCCGCCGCCGATGGAGAACCAGGTTTCGGAGCGGAGGAGGGCGCCGGCTTGGGCGAGGGCGTCGAAGCGCAGGGTGTTCGGGTGGTGCGGGGTGGGGGTGAGGCGGTCGAAGACGATCTCGATCTCGATTTCGCCGAGGGTGGGGATGGCGAGGTGGCCGGTGGATTGGGCGGCGGTGGCGGTGGCGAAGACCTGGTCGGGTTCGGCGGTGGCGGGGTCCTGGCCGGCGAGGCCGGCGTAGATGGCGACGTCGGTGGCGTGGCCGCGGCCGGTCCAGGCGAGGGAGCCCATGAGGGTGACGCGCAGCTTGGCGATGCCGCCGGAGAGCGGGGCGGCGGACTGGGCGAAGGCGGCGGCGGCGCGCATGGGGCCGACGGTGTGGGAGCTGGAGGGGCCGAGGCCGACGCGGAAGAGGTCGAAGACGCCAATTAAGTGAGTCATGGAAGCAAGCCTCCGGCGGCAAGGGGCCGGCGGCCCCTTGCCGGCGGAGCCTTGCTTTCTGGCTTGCGCATGGTTGCTTCCTGATGGCTGGCGGGCAGGGTAGACCTGATGGACGCGTTTAGGGAGGGCGGGATGCCGGGGATTTTGGCGGGGTTGCGGGTGATTGAGTTGGGGCAGGTTTTGGCGGGGCCTTTTGTGGGGGCGATCTTTGCTGATCTGGGCGCCGAGGTGATCAAGGTGGAGCGGCCGGAGGGGGGGGATGATGCCCGGCGGATGGGGCCGGATTTCCGGTATGGCGATGCGCTGACGTTTCACATTTTCAATCGGGGCAAGGCGTCGCGGGCGATTGATTTGCAGTCCGAGGCTGGGCGGGCGGAGCTGTATGGGTTGGCGGAGACGGCGGATATCCTGGTGCATAATTTGCGGCCGGGGGTGCCGGAGGCGCTGGGGGTGGATGGGGCGACGCTGTGCGCGCGGTTTCCCAGGCTGATCCATGGGGCGATTTCGGCGTTCGGGCATATGGGGCCGATGGCGATGCGGCCGGGGTTCGAGCCGTTGATGCAGGGGTATTCGGGGCTTTCGAGCATGAATGGCGGGGAGGGGGATCCGCCGATGCGGTGCGCGCCGGCGGTGTGCGACCAGGGCACGGCGATGTGGATGGTGATCGGGATCATGGCGCTGTTGCACCGGCGGACCGAGACCGGGCGCGGGGGGATGGTGCAGGGGTCGCTGTTGGAGACGGCGATGATGTGGGCGGGGCAGAAGGCGGATGCGTTCGTCAATACCGGGCAGATGCCGGAGCGGCATCGGTCGGGGCATCCGGTTCTGACGCCGTATGAGGCGTTTGAGGCGGCGGATGGGCCGGTGTTGATTTGTGCGGGGAATGACCGGCTGTTTGCGAAATTGGCGACGGCGTGCGGGCGGGGGGATTGGGTTGAGGATGCGCGGTTTGCCAGCAATCGCGGGCGGTTGATCAACAAGGCGGCGTTGTTTGCGGAGCTTTGCCCGATTTTGGCGGTGCAGACGCGAGCGCATTGGGTGGCGGTGCTGGATGCGGCGGGAGTGCCGGTTTCGCCGATCCATAGCTTGCCGGAGGCGTTGGCGGAGCCGCAGGTGCAGGCGCTGGGGATGATGCAGGCGGTGCCGGGGGAGGATTTTTCGCTCACCGCGTTGCCGATTTCGCTGGATGGGGTTCGGCCGGGCATACGGCGCGGGGCGCCGCGGTTGGGGCATGGGGTGCCGGCGCCGTAACTGGTTCGTAACAACCTGGCGCTAGGCTGGTTTGATGCAAGGCTGGATGGCACCGCTGGTCGGTTTGTCGCTGGGGCTGTCGGTGGTGGCAGCCGGGGCGGCTTTGGTGCTGCCGGAGAAGCCGCTGTTTGATTTGGCGCCGCTGATGAAGCGGGTGTTGTCGCCGGCGCGGCCGATGGTGGCGCCCGAGGTGGTGCCGCAGGTGGTGCCGCCAGTGGCCGCGGTGCCGGCGGCGCCTCGGTCGGTGCCGCCCGCGGTGGCTGCGGCGCCGCGCGCCACGCCGGCGCCGAGGCCCGTGCCGCCGCCGCCGGTGGCGCCCGATCCGCCGGTGGGGATTGAAGGATTGTTGCGGCCGCGACCGGCGGGTTGGTCGAATGGCACTGGGTTTTTTGTGACCAGCCGCGGGACGATCCTCACCGCCGAGCATGTGGTGCGGGGCTGTCGCGGGGTGCGGGTGATGTCGGGGTATATGCGGCCGGAGGATGCCCGGGTGCTGGCGATGGATGCCGCCAATGACGTGGCGGTGCTGGAGGTAGCGGGGTTGACGTCGCCGGCCTGGCTGCCGGTGGCACCGCCGTCGCGGCAGGCAAGCCGGTTGTTTGTGTTGGGATTTCCGGCGGGCTCGTTGCCCGATACGCCGAACGAGACGTGGGCGCGGCTGAGCAATGATGCGTTCGAGGGGCGGGTGCGGGCGGAGACGGATCCGTCGCGGCTGGTTTGGTTCCGCAGCCGGGATGTGACGTTTGGGTATAGCGGCGGGCCGGTGGTGGATGTGGCGAGCGGGCGGGTGGTGGCGATGTCCAAGGCGGTGTTCGATTCGCGGCGGGTGAGCGACATTGCCGGGGTTTCGACCGATGGGCTGGCGATTGGTCCTGGGGCGGTGCCGATGCTGGCACTGTTGTCGCAGTGGGCGGTGCGCGAAGGGGTGGTGCCGGTGGTGATGGGGGTGGAGGCGGCGTTGGAGTTGGCGCGGCAGGCGACGGTTCGGGTGGTTTGCACGCGGTAGGAGGGAGTTTTCTTTTTCTGCAGAAAAAGAAGCAAAAAGACTTTCCGGACCTTGGCTGGGTTGGTGGTGTTGATGCCGAGCCCAAGGGATGAAAGTTTTTTGGTTCTTTTTTTCAAAAAAGAACGTGCTTTCCTATAGTCCTTCGATTTGCGCGATGGCGATGCCACTTTCGCCGGCGACTGCGTAGAGCAGGTAGACGCGGCCGTCTTCTTCGAAGATGGCGGGGTCGCGGAGCTGGTTGACGTGGCCGTAGGCGGTGCTGCGGATCGAGGGGGTGCGGGGGGCGTTGGCACCTTCCCAGTCGTGTTCGGGGCTTAGGACGATTTGGGCGGGGGATTCGCGCCAGGTGGTCCAGTCGCCGGACAGGTCGATGGTGCTGTGGAGGATTGATTCCGGGGCGTCGCCGACCTGGGTCCAGAAGACGTGCAGGGTTTGGCCGCACTGGAGCAGGGCGGCGTGGCGCATGTTGGGGTTGAACAGGGTGGGGCCTTCGGTGAAGCCGGAGAGGCCGTCGGCGGAGCGGGAGAAGACGCCGGGCATGGCCAGGGCGTAGGTCATGGCGGCGTGGGGGAAGGCGCGCATGTAGGTGCGGCCGACGAGTTCGGGGCGGGCGGTGAAGCTTAGGCCGTCGGGTGAGAGGGCGACTCGGGAGGCTTGTTCGCCGACGCCGGTGAGGCCGTGGAAATACATCACGATGCGGCGGTTTGCGTGGTCGATGTGGAGGTCGGGGGAGGCGATGTGGGGGGTGGTGGCTTCGGTCAGGACGTTGTGGGAGATGACCATGCCGGCCTGTTTCATGCGGGCTTCGACGGTGGCGAGTTGTTCGGGGGTGGCGGCCGGGGGTGTGGTGGGGAAGAGGGAGTCGGTGAGGTGCAGCGCGCCGGGGACGTGGACGGTCCAGGGGCCGGTGAGGGTGTTGGCGTGGGCGAGGCGGATGTAGCTACCTTTGTGGTCGGCGAAATAGAGGTAGTAGCGGCCGAGGGGGTTGGGGACCCAGGCGGGGACGCGGATCAGGGAGGGGCCCTGGATGTTGGGGCCGAGGCTGGGGTGGAGGTCAGGGGTGATGATCGGGTGGGGGAGGAGGCGGGTGATGTGCATGGCGGACGAACTCATTTAGTTTTCGCGGTTGATGTAAGTGCATGGAAAGTTGGTAAGGCATTACGGTTCGATGGTCACGATTCCTGAGATTTTTCCAGAGCCTGCTGTTCTATGCGCGCTTGAGCCCGACGAGTTGGGCGTGAGAATGCTGCCTGCTCTTGTTAGCTGGCGCGGCACGTACCCTGGCACTCCCATGTCCGTAGATGCAATGGTTCAAAAACTGCAAAGTCGCGAATTCCACGGAAACTCGGGTGCCTATCCGGGACACCCGCGGCATGAGGTCGAAACAGCAATACGGGAAGCATGGGCTTGGTTAGAAGGAGCAGCTTTACTGATCAGAGATCCCGGATTTATATCACCTGACACCATCCGGATCCTGAGCCGTAAGGCAAGATTGCTCGCACAACAAACCGATCCAACAAAGGTATTGTCACATCGAAAGTTGCCGAAAGAGTCGCTCCATCCTGCCATCAGAGAGGATGTCTGGTCACTCTATCATAGAGGAAAATATGACACTGCCGTATTTGAGTCGATGAAGGCCGTTGAAGTTGCTGTTTGCGAAGCATCAATGTTAGGGCATGAGCTGATTGGTGTTGCCCTAATGAGAAAAGCATTTGATGCTCAATCAGGTCCACTCACGGACCATAAAACAGAAAAAGGTGAGCGTGATGCGCGATCCGCGCTCTTCGCCGGTGCGATCGGATCATACAAAAATCCACACTCTCATCGGTTTGTGGCGCTCGCTGATCCCGACGAAGCCGCGGAGATTGTCCTGCTCGCCAATCACCTTCTGCGTATCATAGATAGCAGAAGGACCAACAAATAGCCTTCCGATCGTTGAACGACCCCTGAATTGTCGTCGCGCCCACCTCCCCCCATACTCCATTTCTCACGCTGGAGCCCCGATCATGACCAAGTCCGCCCCTCTCGATACGCTGCGCCAGTGGCATCCCGAGTTCACCGCGATCCGCCAGGACATCCACGCCCATCCCGAGATCGGGTTTACCGAGACGCGGACGGCGGCGATCGTGGCGGCGAAGCTGAAGGAGTGGGGGATCGAGGTGCATACCGGGGTGGGGGGCACCGGGGTGGTGGGGGTGTTGCGGCGGGGCAACGGCCAGGCTTCGATCGGGTTGCGGGCGGATATGGATGCGTTGCCGATCGTTGAGGCGACGGGGCGGGCGTATTCGTCGACTGTTCCGGGGGTGATGCATGCCTGCGGGCATGATGGGCATACGACGATCCTGTTGGCGGCGGCGCGGTATCTTTCGCAGCATGGCGATTTCAACGGGACGGTGAATTTCATCTTTCAGCCGGCGGAGGAGGGGCTGGGGGGTGCGCTGGCGATGCTGAAGGATGGGTTGCTGGAGCGGTTTCCGTGCAACTTTGTCTATGGGCTGCATAATTCGCCGGGGTTGCCGGTGGGGAAGTTTGCCATAAGGCGCGGGGCGGCGATGGCGTCGGGGGCGTTTTTTGACATCACGGTGCGCGGGCGCGGGGCGCATGGGGCGCTGCCGGAGCAGGGGATTGATCCCGTGCTGGTGGCTTGTCACATGAATACGGCGTTGCAATCGATCGTTTCTCGAAATGTGCCGCCGGCCGAGACGGCGGTGGTTTCGGTGACGGTGATCCAGTCGGGTGATGCCTATAACGTTATTCCGGATACCGCGGTGCTGCGGGGGACGGTGCGCACGGCGCTGCGCTCGACGATGGAGGTGGTGGAGGCGGCGATGCGGCGGATTGCGCCGGGGATCGCGGCCGGGTTCGGGGCGACGGCGGAGGTGGATTTCCGGCTGATCTTTGCGCCGCTGGTCAATGATGCCGTGGCGTTTGATGACATCGTGGCGGCGGCCGGGGCGGTGGTGGGCGCGGAGAATGTGAACACGAATAATGGGTTCATCATGGCTTCGGAGGATTTTTCGTTCGTGATGGAAAAGGCGCCTGGGGCGTATATCAACCTGGGCAATGTGGCGCCGGGCGAGGCGGGTGCGACCGGGGTGCAGGTGCATAATCCGGGCTATGACTTCAACGACGCGGCGATTCCGTTGGGGGCGGCGATGTTCTGCGAGTTGACGCAGCGCAAGCTGCCGCGAGGGGTGGCGTGAGCGCGTCCGATCTGTTGCGGGTGCTGCGGGCGGCCGAGATGGCGGCGGATTGGCATGTTGGGCAGCGCCGCAAGGGGGCGGCGCAGGAGCCGTATATCAACCATCTGCTGGAGGTCGCGCGGCTGGTTGGCGAGGCGACCGGGGGGGCGGATGGCGACCTGGTGATCGCCGCCCTGTTGCATGACGCCATTGAGGATTGCGAGGTGTCCGGGGATACCATCGAGGCCGCGTTCGGTGCCGATGTGCGCGCCCTGGTCGAGGCGGTGACCGATGACAAATCGCTGCCGAAGGCGGTGCGCAAGCAGGCGCAGGTCGATCTCGCGCCGGGCAAGCCGGTGCGCGCCAAGCTGCTGAAGCTGGCGGACAAGACCAGCAATTTGCGCGCCATGGCGGCGAGCCCGCCGGCCAATTGGACGGTGGCGCGGCGGCTGGAATATGTCGGCTGGGCGCGCGCCGTGGTGGACGGGGTGCGCGGCAGCCATGCCGGGCTGGAGGCGGCGTTCGACGCGGCGGCGGCGGTGGCGGAGCGGGCGGCCCAGGACATCTGATCGGCATTGAAATGCGCATCAGATGATGCCCATATTGATGCCTTGAGGAGTCTCGGCATGCGCACCACCCTCGCTTTGGATGATGACCTGCTCGACCGCGCCCAGGCGTTGACCGGCGTGTATGAAAAATCCGCGCTGGTGCGCGAGGCGCTGCGGGCGCTGATCGAGCGGGAGAGTTCGCGCCGGATGGCCCGATTGGGCGGCAGCGAGCCAGGTTTTGCGCTGCCGCCGCGTCGGCGCCTGGATGATGGGGACCCGGATGAAGGGAACGCTGCCTGATCCTGGTCGATTCCTCGGTCTGGGCTGACCATCTGCGCGCGGAACTGCCCAGCCTCTCGGCCCGCCTTGAGCGGGTTGAGGTTCTGGTCCATCCGGCGGTGCTGGGCGAGATCGCAATGGGAAGCTTGCATCGGCGCGATGTGGTGCTGCGTGCCATGGCGGACCTGCCGCGGGCCGGCGTGGCTTCGGATGAGGAGGTGATGGGGTTCGTCGAGCGTTATCGGTTGTTTGGTCAGGGGATCGGCTGGATCGACGCGCATCTGCTGGCGGCGACGCGGTTGAGCGCGGATGCGTTGTTGTGGACCCGCGACCGGCGGCTGCGTGCGGCGGCACAACGGCTTGGGTTGGCGGCGCCGCTGGACTGATCAGGCCACCCTGGCATACTCGCGGCCAGCCCAGGGAGTCCCCGCATGTCCGCCATCGACACCATCCGCACCTTCCACGACGAACTGACCGCCATCCGGCGCGATTTGCATGCCCATCCGGAGATCGGCATGGAGGAGGTCCGCACGGCGGGGATCGTGGCGGAGAAGCTGCGCTCCTGGGGCATCGAGGTGCATGAGGGCGTCGGGCGCACCGGGGTTGTCGGTGTTCTCAAGCGCGGCGAGGGGCCGAGCGTGGGGCTGCGCGCGGATATGGACTGCCTGCCGATGGATGAGCAGACCAACCTTGATTACCGCAGCAACACGCCGGGCCGGATGCATGCGTGCGGGCATGACGGGCACACGACGATGCTGCTGGGGGCTGCGCGATATCTGGCGCAATCGGATAGTTTTCGCGGCACGGTGCACTTCATCTTCCAGCCCGGCGAAGAGGGCATGGGCGGCGCGCTGGCGATGCTGGAGGACCGCCTGTTCGAGCGGTTTCCCTGCGATGCCATCTACGCCATGCATAACCGGCCGGGCATGGCGGTGGGTGAATTCGCCATCTCGCCGGGGCCGTCGGCGGCGGGCGGGGCGTTTTTCGACATCACGGTGACCGGGCGCGGCAGCCATGGCGCGCGGCCCGAGGCCAGCATCGACCCGGTGCTGGTGTGCAGCCACATCACCACAGCGCTGCAATCGATCGTTTCGAGGAATATCGCCCCGGCGGATACCGCGGTGCTGAGTGTCACCAAGATCGTCGGCGGCGACGCCTATAACGTGATCCCGCAGACCGCCATCATCTCCGGCACCTGCCGCGCCTTCAAGCGCGAGGTGATGACGCAGATGGAAGAGGGTATGAAGCGCATTGCCAAGGGCGTGGCCGAAGGATTTGGCGCGACGGCGGAGGTCGATTTTCGTTTCATCTTCGCGCCGCTGATCAACGACCCCGACCGCACCACCGAGCTCGCCGATGCCGCCGCCGCCGTCTCCGGCAATGACCGCGTCGACCGCGCCAAGCCGCCCGGCATGGGCAGCGAGGATTTCAGCTTCATGATGGAGAAGGTGCCGGGCGCCTATATCCAGGTCGGCAACGGCGATTCCGCGCAGTTGCACAATCCTGCTTATAACTTCAACGACGAGTGCACGCCTTACGGATCGGCGCTGTATGCGTCCATTGTCGAGCAGAAGCTCGCCAAGGCGTGAGGCTGGCGAAATGAGGCTGGCGTTGGGCCGTGGCAGCCTGGTGGTGTCCTGCCAGGCGCGCGAGGACAATCCGCTGCATGGGGCACCGTTCATGCGCGCGATGGCGCGGGCGGCGGTGGACGGCGGTGCCGCCGGCATCCGGGCCGACGGTGTGGCCGATATCGCGGCGATCCGGCCAGCGGTTGCGGTGCCGCTGATCGGATTGCTGAAGCGCTGGCAGGAAGGTTTCGACGTCTACATCACCCCGGGCTTCGCGGACGCCGCGGCGATTGCTGCGGCCGGCTGCGATGTGGTTGCACTGGATTGCACGCCGGGCACCCGTGACGGCGAGCCGGTGGCCACGCTGATTGCACGCATCAAGGCTGAACTCGGCGTGGCGGTGATGGCCGATATTGCCACCTTGGAGGAAGGCCTGGCGGCGGCGGCCCTCGGCGCGGACTATGTCGGCACCACGCTGGCCGGCTACACCGCGGCACGCGCCGCCATCATCGGGCCGGACCTGGAATTGCTCGCCGCCCTGGCCGCGCGCTGTCGGGTGCCGGTGGTGGCCGAGGGGCGTTTCGACACGCCGGCCCAGGTGGCGCGGGCGTTCGAGTTGGGCGCCTATGCCGTGGTGGTCGGCACCGCGATCACCAACCCGCGCGAGATCACCCGGCGTTTTGCGGCGGCGGCGCGATGAAGCGAAGGCAAGAATCTTCTTTTTGTGAACAAAAAGAAGCAAAAAAACTTCATTCATTTGGCCCCGGTGGATCGCCTTGCCCGGCGCCAACGGAAAAAGTTTTTTTGCTTCTTTTTGTTCACAAAAAGAAGATTCTTTCTACCGCTTGCCTTCCTGACGCACAGGCCGCCGCATGAACTTCCTGGGCATCGACGCCGGCGGCACCGCCGTCCGCTGGGCTGTCTGCGACCGCACCGGCCAGAGCGTGGCGCGCGGGGAGTTCGCCCCCGTCACCGGCCACCTGTTCCTGCCCGAAGCCCGGGCCGGCTTCGAGGCCTTCGCCGGTGAACTTGGCGCCGCCGTCGCCGATTTGCGCATCGGCGCCGTGATCGCCGGCATTACCGGGCTGACCGGCGATTCGGCCGAGGCTGCTGCGGCGCGCGGCTTGCTGTCCGAGGCCGTGCGCATCGACCCCGCGCGCATCGAGGTCCAGGACGATCTCTGGATCGGCTACCACGCCGTGTTCAAGCCGGGGCAGGGGCACGTGGTCTATGCCGGCACCGGCTCGGTCGGCATGCACATCCGCGCCGACGGGACGGTGCTGCGCGTTGGCGGGCGCGGCATTCTGATCGACGATGCCGGTTCGGCCTTTGCCATCGCCCGCGCGGCGCTGAACCTGGTGTACCGCCGCATCGACCGGGCGGAGGACCCCGGGCCGCTTGGCCGCGCGCTGTTCGTGGCGGTTGGCGACGACAGTTGGAATACTATGCGCGCGCATGTCTATGGCGGCGGCCGTACCGCCGTCGCGCTGCTGGCGCAGGTGGTCGCCGAGATGGCCGAGGCCGACCCGGCGGCACTCGCGATCCTGCACGAGGCCGGGCGCGAGCTCGCCGTGCTGGCCCGCGCGTTGATTGCCAGCGAAGGCCCGCGCGATGTCGTGCTGTTGGGGCGGGCCGCGGGGCTGCATCCGGCGATTTCCCAGGCGATGCATGCGGCCTTGCCTGACGTGGCGCTGCGCATGGCGATGACCGATGCGGCGCTGGCAGCCGCCCGGCTGGCTCGCGCCTCGCTGGCTTGCGATGATGCGCGGTCCGGTCCAGGCTGACCTATCAACTTCAACGACAAGAACACCAGGATAGTCCCATGGACGGCAAACGCCCCATCGTCTCATCGGTACACGGCATGGTCGCCGCGGCCCACCCGCTGGCCGCTGCGGCTGGTGCGCGCATCCTCGCCATGGGCGGCAACGCTTTTGACGCCGCTGCCGCGACCACCGCGGCACTCAACGTCGTCGAGCCCTACATGTCCGGGCTGGCCGGGCTGGGCTATGCCACCTGCTATATCGCGGCCGAACAACGCGTCCGCTGCCTGAACTACGCCCCGCGCATCCCCTCGAAATTCCCGGTCGGCAAGTTCGCTGAACGCGAGCAGATCGTCCGCCACCCGCTCGCCTCCGGCACGCCGGGCAACCTGGCCGGATGGTGCGAGCTGGTGCGCGCGCATGGCAAGCTGTCGCTGGCCGAGGTGTTCGCCCCGGCGATCGCGCTGGCGCGGGACGGCTACCCGCTGGGGCGGTTCAATGTGGAGCTGACCAACCAATCCTGCGTCTCGCTCGCCGACCACCCGCAATACGCCGAGCTGAACCGTGTCTATGCCTTCGGCAAAGGTGTGGTGAAACAGGGGCAGGTTTTGAAACAGCCCGACCTCGCCGCCACCTACGAAGCCATCGTCGCGCATGGCCCCGGCCATCTCTACGGCGGGCCGTTGGGCAAGGCGATGGCGACCTATCTGCAATCGATCGGTGGCTGCATCACCGAGGAGGACCTGGCGGCGGTCAAGCCGGTGTGGGTCGATCCGGTCAGTGTCGATTATCGCGGGCTGAAGATGCACACCATGTGCCCGCCCAGCGAGGGTTTCCAGTGGCTGCTGACGCTGCGCATTCTGGAAGGCTTCAACCTCGGTGCCATGGAACGCAATGGCGTCGACCACCTGGACACCGTCTACCGCGCCATCCGCCTCGCCGCCGGCGTCCGCATCGCGCGCAACAACCCCAATCCCGCCGAACTCGCCGAGATCCTGTCCGACACCCACGTCGCCGCCCTGCGCGCCCGCGTCGCCGATGGCAAGCCGATCAGCGGCCCGACCGAGCAATTCGTCACCCCCCAACCCATCGACCTGAACAAGGAACACACCACCTCCCTGTCCATCGCCGACAAGTTCGGCAACGCCGTCTGCATTACCCAGTCCCTCGGCGCCGGCTTCGGCAGCGGTATCGTCATCCCCGGCACCGGCGTCTGCATGAACAACTTCCTCTACTGGTCCGAAGTCGACACCGGCGGCCGCGCCCCCCTGGTCGCCGGCGGCGAAATCGCCCTTTGCGTCTCCCCCTCCATCGGCCTGCGCGACGGCAAGCTGGTGCTGGCCATCGGCACCCCCGGCAGCTACGGCATCATGCAAACCCAGGTCCAGGCGCTGGTCCAGTACGTCGATTACGGCCTGGATATCCAGGACGCCATCGCCGCCCCGCGCGGCCGCCTCTGGGACGGCACCAAGGTCGATGTCGAAGGCCGCATACGCTCGGAAGTCGTCGCCGCCCTGGTTCGCCGCGGTCATGGTGCCACCTCGGCGGCTGACTTCACCATGCAGGTCGGCGGCATGCAGGCGGTCGCCATCGACCCGGAAAACGGTGCCCTCACCGGCGCCGCCGACCCCCGCCGCGATAGCTACGTGGTGGCGCCCTGAAGCAAGGCCAGGGGCTTTGCCCCTGGACCCCACCAGGGACCCGAGGTCCCTGGCCCCTCAACCTTTAAGCGCTTGGGGGCCTGCTCGGTGCTTGATGAAGACCTCGATGCCCCCCTAAACCGAAGGCGCTTAGACGAATGAGGGTCTGGGGCCTCGGGCCCCAGCGGGTCGAGGGCAGAGCCCTCGCGTTTCTTACCGGGGAGCCAACCACGATGATCGAGCAGATTCTGGACGTGCCCACCGCCGCCGGGGCGATGGAGACCTTCATCGTCCACCCCGAGCGCGGCGGCCCGCATCCTGTCGTGCTGATGCTGATGGATGCGCCCGGCATCCGCGAAGAGCTTTACCTGATGGCAAGGCGCCTCGGCACGGCGGGCTACTGCCTGCTCCTGCCGAACCTGTATTACCGCGCGGGGCGGGACACCAAGTTCGGCCCCGGCGTCTTGGCGATGGGCGACCCCGAGCGCGATCGCATGCGCGCGATCCGCACCAAGATGACCATCCCCCCGGTCATGGACGACGTCGCCGCCATGTTGCGCTTTGTCGACGGCTTCGCGCCCGCCAAGCCTGGCCCGGTTGGCGTGCACGGCTACTGCATGAGCGGGCCTTACGCCCTGGCCGCCGCCGCCCGCTTCGGTCTGCGCATCGCCGCCGCCGCCTCGTTCTACGGCACCTGGCTGGTCAGCGACGCCGAGGAGAGCCCCCATCTGACCTTGGCCCAGGGCACGGCGGAGCTTTACATCGCCTGTGCCGAGCACGACGAACTCGCCCCGCTGCCGATGGTGGCCGAGCTGAAATCGCTGTTCGACGCTGCCGAGGTCTGCGGCGAGTTGGAGATGTACCCCGGCGCCCATCACGGCTTCGCGTTTCCCGAGCGGAAGATCTACGACATCGCCTCGGCCGAGCGGCACTGGGAGCGGCTGATCGCGCTCTACCGTCGGCGGATCGGGTAGCGCATGGGAAGCGAGGAGAAGACTTCTTTTTCTGTAGAAAAAGAAGCAAAAAGACCTTTATCCATTTGCGCTCCGTGCCGCCGTTCATCTCCAATGAATAAAAGTTTTTTGGTTCTTTTTTTCAAAAAAGAATATCCTTCCTTCCCCTTGTCTTAGCGCCGATGCCATCGCGCCCGACCACGCTTCTTCTGCTCGCCTTGGGCGCAATGTCGGTCCAACAGACCTTCGCCACGGTCGGCCGCGGCCTGCCGCCGATCCTGGCCCCGGCCATCGTCACCGATCTTGGGATCGATCCGGCCTGGCTGGGCGTCTATGTCGCCATTGGGGCAATTGCCTCGCTCGCGTTCCAACTCGGCTGCGGCAGTTTCATTCTGCGCCATGGTGCGCTCAGGGTGAGCCAGGCGGCGTTGCTGGCGGTGGCGGTCGGGTTGGCGATGTCGACCTCGGGCTGGCTGACGCTGTGGGCCTTGGCGGCGATTGTCGGCGCTGGCGGTTCGGCGATGTCCACGCCGGCGAGTTCGCATCTGCTGGCGCGCTACACCGAGCCGCGGCTGATGCCGTTGGTCTTCGCGGTCAAGCAGACGGCGGTGCCGGCCGCGTTGCTGCTGGCGGGGCTGCTGGGCCCGTTCCTGACCGGGCTTTGGGGCTGGCGCGGCGCCATGCTGGTGACGGCGGCGGCGTGTTTTGTGTTCGTGCTGATGCTGGAGCCGTTCCACCGCGAGTTCGACGCCGACCGCCAGCCTGGCTACCCCGTGAAGTGGCGCGACATCCCCCGCACCATCGCTGCGGTGCTGCGGGCGCGGCCGCTGCGCACGCTTGGGCTGGCGTGCTTTGCGTTCAACGGGCTGCAGACGGTGTTCACCTCGTATTTCGTCATCACCCTCACGGCACTTGGCTATGGGCTGGAGGGGGCGGGGGCGATGTATTCGCTGGCGATGATCGTCGCCGTCCCCGGCCGCATCTTCTGGGGCTGGATCTGCGGCCGATACGTGGCGCCGCGGCTGCTGATGGCGTGGCTGGCGATTGGCATGGCCGCGGGTGCGGCGGCGCTGGGCTTGATCGCGCAGGACTGGCCGGTGTGGCTGACGGGTGCGGTGGCGATCGCATTGAGCGCCACGGTGATGTCATGGCATGGCGTGGTGCTGAGCGAATGCGTACGGCTGGCCCCGCCGGGCAATCCGGGGGCTGCGACGGGCGGGGTGCTGTCGTTCGGGCAATTGGGCGGGTTGTTACTGCCGCTGGTCTACGCGCTGATCCTCGGCGTGACCGGCAACCCCGGCATTGGCTTCCTGGTGTGCGGGCTGCCGGGGCTCGTGGTCGGGGTGCTGCTGCTGCGGCGATAGGCCGCGCGGGGTGCCCTCGCCCAGCGCGGGCGAGGGCGTAGCGATCAGGTCAGGGCGATGGGACAGCCGTTGCTGCCGGTGGCGCCTTTGATCGGCGACGGGGTGAACATGTAGACGAACTGGTATTTGCGGTCGGCAATCAGGTCGTCGAACACCATGTTTTCGTGATTGACGATGCCATGCTTGGTTTGCAGTTCGGCGTGCACGGGGAAAGCGAGGCCCTTGTCCGGGTTGGGCACCACTTCGACCGCCCAGGTGTCGGCGCCGGTGATGCAGAGGTCCTTTTCGATGACCCAGCGGGCCAGTTCCATGCCCATGCCCGGCTCGCCGTTGTTGTAGCGGTCGTTGTTCTTCATCCAGAGGCTGCCCCAGCCGGTATTGAAGAAGATGCCGTCGCCGGGCTTGATGTCGGCTTCCTGCATGTTCTGGCGGGCAAGGGCCGCACGCAGGTCGGCCAGTGTGATTTCCTGACCGGCATCCATCATCGCGCCCTTCACGGCGGCGATGTCGACGAGATGGCCGCGGGTGACGATGGGCTTGAGCTTTTCCGTGCCCAGCTTCTTGAGGCCGTAGGCGTCGGAGATGTCCTGGACCGAGAAGCCGTTGTAAAAGCGCATCTCGTTGCGGTCGCCGTCGCGGCCCATCTGGATGCCGATATGGCCGAGGCCGTCGAATTGGGTGCCGACCTGGCCGATCTCGGTGGCGAGAAAGTCGTCATGATAGACGAGGCGGTTCTCGCCGAACGGGCCGCCGGTGGGGCCGCCGGGGATGCGCAGGGTGAAGGCGCGGGCGCCGAACAGCGGCATGCCCTGCTCGTAGGTTCGGCCGATCTTGTAGATCTTGCCGTCGCGCACCCAGCGCATGGCGTCCAGCACCTTGGCTGGGGTGATGTGGTTGGTGCTGCCGGCTTCGTCGGCCGCACCCCATTTGGACGGCCACCAGGCGCGCTCGGCGGTGCGGGGCGGGGCGACGGCGGCCCCTTGGGCCTGGGCCGGGGTGATCGGCGAGAGGCCGAACTTGCCGTGGGTGGCCCCGGCCAGGGCGCCAGCGGCGCCGACGGCCGCAGTGCGGAAGAAGCCGCGACGCTCGGGCGCTTCCGGCGCATCCTGTGGCGGAACTGTGGTGCGGTTCATGGCAGTTTCCCCTTATTTTTATCGCGACCTTGCTGTCGCGGATGACTTGGGCGGGCCAGTGCGGCATGATGGTTGCCGAAATGCACAGTGGCATCGAGTTGGCTGGCGCGTCCACTATAACCTAGCCGCTTGGGCAACGTCACCGGGGACGCACGAGGGAGAAACATATGAGCCTGTTCGAGCCCGACCGCTCGGCCGCACGGACGCCGGTATCGATGATCACCGGGTTTCTCGGCAGCGGCAAGACGACGCTGCTGAACCGGTTGCTGCGGGCCGAGGGCATGGCCGACAGCGCCGTGATCATCAATGAATTTGGCGAGATCGGGCTGGATCACCTGCTGGTCGAGCGGTTGGACGGCGAGGTCGCGGTGATGGCCAACGGGTGCATCTGTTGCACCGTGCGGAGCGATCTGGAGGAGACGCTGCGGATGCTGCTGGCGCGGCGGGATTCGGGAGAGATACCGCATTTCGCGCGCGTGCTGGTGGAAACGACGGGGCTGGCGGACCCGGCGCCGGTGGTGCAGCTGCTGTTGGCCAATCCACTGGTGAGCCATTTCGTGCGGCTTGACGCCGTTGTGGTGACGGTCGATGCGGCGAATGCGATGCGACAGTTGGATGAGCATGCAGAGGCGGTGAAGCAGGTGGCAATTGCCGACCGGTTGCTGCTGACGAAATCCGACCTGGTGGATGATGCGACGATTGCGGCATTGGGTGCGCGGCTGGCGGCGCTGAATCCGGCGGCGGCGATCATTGCTGTGGCGCATGGCGAGATCGCGCCCGACCGGCTGTTCGGTGCAGCGCTGTTCGATCCCGCGCGCAAGACCGCGGATGTGCGCCGTTGGTTGAACGAGGCGGCCTATGGCGGGCATGATCACGACCATCACCACGAGCACGCCCATCACGACCATGGCCCGCATGATGCGCGGATCCAGGCCTTCTGCCTGACCTTCGACGCGCCGCTGGCGTGGGATCTGGTGTCGCGCTGGCTGGCGGCACTGCGGCATTTGCGCGGGGCGGATCTGTTGCGGGTCAAGGGCATCCTTAACGTGGTGGGCGAGGATGCGCCGTTGGCGGTGCATGGGGTGCACCACATCTTCCATCCACCCGTGCGACTATCGGCCTGGCCGGATGCGGATCGGCGTTCGCGCCTGGTGTTCATCACGCGTGACCTCGGTCGCGAGGAGCTGGAGGCGACGCTGCGTGAGGCCGGAGTGGTTGCCGCCTGATGCGCTTGCCGCTTTCGTGCGGCCTGCGCATGCTCGCGCCGGCTGAGGGAGGGGTGCCGGGATGGATATGATGCGGGTGGGGTTTGTCGGCCCGGGGCTGATGGGGCATGGCGCGGCCAAGCATATTCTGCTCAAGGGCTTTCCGCTCGCGGTGCTGGGCCATCGCAACCGGGCACCGGTGGACGACCTGGTCGCGCGCGGTGCCACCGAGGTGACCGACCTCGTCGGGTTGGCAGCCGCGAGCGACGTGATTGTTCTGTTCCTGCCCGGTGTTGCCGAAGTCGAGGCGTTGATCGGCGCCCTGTTGCCGCTGGTCCGCCCGGGCATGGTGGTGCTGGACGCCAGTACCGGCCTGCCCGAAACCACTCGCGGCCTCGGCGCGCAACTGGCCCAACGCCATGCCGCCATGGTCGATGGCCCGGTCGGCCGCACCCCCAGGGAAGCCGAGGAGGGAAAGCTGTCCAGCATGCTCGGCGGCGCCCCCGCCGTGATCGCCCGCATCCACCCGATCGTCGCGTGCTACGCCGACACCATCGTTGAATGCGGCCCGCTGGGCTCGGCGCTCACGGTCAAGCTGGTGAACAATTTCGTCAGCTTCAGCAACGCCGTCATCATCAGCGAAACCTTCGCCACGGCCGCCAAGATGGGTGTCGACCTCAACGCCCTGGCCGCCGTCATCGAGGCCGGCGGCTCCAACAGCGTGATGTTCTCCTGGATCGCGCCTTGGATCCGCGCCGGCGACGACAGCCACGGCCGCGGCAAGCTATGGATGGGTCAAAACGTGCTGGAAACCTACCGCGCCCTGGCCCACGCCGTCGGCGCCCCCACCGGCATGGCCGACGCCGTGAGCCGCACCATCGCGACCGTCGTCGATGCCGGCCACGGCGAACGCTTCCTGCCAACCCTGCCCGGCATCCTGGCCCAGATGGCCGGTGCCCCGTTCCGCGACCTGGACGGCGAAGCCTAGCGCCGCCAATGACCGGCCGGCCGGTCCCGATGATGCCCAGGCCCACCATGATGGTCGCGCACAACGCATGCCCCCAGCGAAAGCAACAGCAACGCGCCGACAATCAGACTGCCAAGCCGACGAATGGTCATGCGAGCCCCCAACGGGTTTGAGCGCGCAAACCTTGCGCCCGCGCCATGGCAACAACACGACCAGCCTTGGCGCAGTTGCGCCGCAATCGGTGTCGTGGGATTGGGGGAATGGTGCCCAGGAGTGGCACCATTCAATCGAATCAAGCCGGGCCATGCGACCTCAAGAAATCTGCCCATATCCTGCATAATTCCTCTTTGTTCTGACAAAATGGCCAGCATGATCCTCTATGCGCCGAAGTGATGTTGCAGAGCAGATGTGTGGGGGATAGAGTGGGGGATGTGGGGGACAGGTTCCCAACCGCACGACACGGGGCAAAGCCATGGCGCAAGGCAACCTTGATGACGCGACGATCCGGGCAGCGAAGGGCCGGGAGCGGGTTTATCGTCTGAGCGATGGCGGCGGGTTGCTGCTAGAGGTGCATCCTGACCGCCCGGAGCGGCTTGGCCGACCTGGTGGCACCGGCCCGAAGGTGTGGTTGTGCCGATTGACGATGGCCGGCAAGCGCAAGGATATCGGGCTAGGCGGATACCCTTCCGTGAGTCTCAAGGAAGCTCGCGGCAAGGCGGTTGCCGCCCGCAAGTTGGCGGAGGCGGGGACCGATCCCGCCGAGGAACGCAAGCGCCAGATTGCCGAGCGGGTGGCGCAGCGGGAAGCGGCCGAGGTAGCGAAGGCGCGGACGTTCCGCAACATTGCAGCCGAGTGCATCGCGGCGAGGGCGGGCGAGTTTAAGAACGCCCGTTCCGCGACGAATTGGGCATCTTCGCTGGAACGCTGGGCCCTCCCGACGCTGGGCGACATGCCGATTGCCGAAATCGACCGGGCGGCGGTGCGCCGGGCCATTGCCTCCGTGTGGGCCCTCCGGCCGGAGACGGCGCGGAAAGTGCTGCTCCGAATTTCCATCGTGTTGCGCTACGCCGCCGCGCATGGCTGGCGCCCGAATGACAACCCCGCCGATGTCCGGATGCTGCGGCTTGCCGGCCTGCCGAAGCTGCCGGGCGGGCGCGGGCAACCCGCGCTGCCATGGGCGCGGATGCCGGCTTTCATGGCGGCACTCGACAGGGTGCAGGGCTTGGGCGCGCTGGCGCTGCGGCTGGTGGCGTTGACGGCGTTGCGCTCCGGCGAAGTCCGCAACGCGCGGTGGAGTTGGCTTACGTTTGACGGGATGCCGACGTTGACGGTTCCGGGCCAGATGATGAAGGGGAAGCGTTCCGACGATGTGTTGCCGCATCGCGTGCCACTCCCCGATGCCGCGCTTGAGACGCTGGCCCGCGCCTATGCGGTGGCGAACGGCACCACGGCGCAGGTTTCCGACCTTCCGAAACTGGCGGCGCTGGCCCGCGATGCGCTGATTTTCCCGAGTGTGCGGCGAACCACGCCGCTGTCTGACATGGCGTTGAGTGCCGTTCTGCGCCGGATGAACGGCGATGCGCCCGCCGACATGCCGCCGCCCTGGCGCGATGCCGACGGGCGCGCGGCGGTGCCGCATGGGCTGCGCTCATCGTTTAGCACTTGGGTTGACGATACCTGCCCCGAGGAACGGGACGCGGCTGAAAAGGCATTGGCGCATGAAGTGGGCAACAAGGTGTCGGGGGCCTATCGGCGCTCCGACCTATTTGCCCGACGCGTGGCGCTGATGCAGCAATGGGCCGAGCATTGCACGACCGCCCCTGCAAACGCGGCTGGCCATGCTAGCAAAGCCGCGATTTAATGGCCGGCGCATGAGAAGATAGCAGGGGAGAACTACGGTATGGCAACCAAGATCGCTGGGTTAGCAGGTTTCATCATAGCGGTTTCCCTATTTACGACCGTCACCTTAGCAGACGAACGTATCGGGCGATACCAAGCGGTGCCCTTGATGGATCGAACTGACGTGCTATCGCAAGACGTTATGATACTAGATACACAAACTGGCGCGGTCTATCATTGGATTCGATCGTTCGGGACTAAAGAAAATCCTGGATTTCATATGATTGTGTTCGAAGGTAACTTAACGCCTGGAACTAAGCCGGGTGAAATTGTTGCGCGGTATGGGGCAGGTCTTCCGGTAATTCAGATTGCGCCAAGTGTTCAGCGCGACCCGCTCGGAATCCTGAAGCCGAAGTGAGTCCGGGCAATTTACCTCTGTAAACGCTGGCAACGCTGGCAACGGTGGCAACAACCGCAGAAAACTGCGACATTTCAGCGTTGCCAGTGGCGTTGCCGGGGGTGGCAACGCTGGCAACGGATGAACCGGCGCGCGGGGTCATGTAGAATGCGAATCGGACGGGGCATGGTTTGGCCGCCTCGCGCCCGGACTCCGACCGGGCCGCCCCGTCGCCTTTCCCTTCGGAGAGCGCATCGGAGGCGCAGTTGATAGTACCGACGGGCTTTATCTCGTTGCTTGATGCTGTGAAGGCCGTTGCAACGGACCTTGATCCAGAGGCGATGCACGCGGCGACGCCTGTTGCAGTCGTGAAATTGGAGCAACGGGGGCGGGTTCGCGGCGCGCAAGCAGCCTCCGTTTCCATAACGGACCGCGTAAGGCCGCATCCGATAAGCCGATTGCCGCCACCGATAACGCCGCTGTTTTCCAGGCAAGACGCGGTTGAAACCGTCACTTCAAGATATGACAGGCTGCCCCCATCGAAACGCGAGAGCGTGGACCGCCTCGTGTCCGCCGTTCAAAGTATGCGAGGGGCAGACAGCTTTGCCAGCGAACTCGCTACCTCTCCGGTTACCTGGACCGAATTGCAAGGACGTAAAGGTATCGCTGGCGAGCAAGCACGCAAACTGGTTTGGCAGGCGTTGGCGGATGGTGTGCTTCAAGCGCAATTGCGGGATGACTATGGATACTCGCACGCCATTCCGCCTCAGCCATGGTCTGGGAAACACGCGGTCTCAGCTTTCTTGTCCGGCCGACTTGAGTGCTACCTACCAAGCATTTCGTCGACCTCAAGGGGCCGCGTGGAAATCAGTCGGACGGCGTTCCGTGCGTGGTGGGCGCAGGAGATGCCTGCAAAGGAACAATTGGCCGCGGCATCGCAAACCGTCAGTGGCGCGAATGGCAACGCGCGCCGACCCCGCGAAGAAAAACAGGCCGATGCGCGAATGTGGATGAAGCGGAACGTGACCGCACCCGGGTGGAAGCGAGACGTGGCAATCCGCGACTGTGCCGAGAAAACCGGAAGCGGCCAGCAAGCCGCGCGTGACGCGTGGACAGAATTACCCCCACACTTGAAGGGAACGCGCGGGGCGCCGAAGACCACGACAGGCGGCTAATTCGGGCAGCGCCCGCAAGCATCGCCCGCTTTTCTGGGCTGACTGTCCACTATCCGATTTAGGCGCCCGATTTCGCGATGATGCACCTCGTGGTCACCCCGCAGCACTCCCGCTCGGGCTTGTCCATGAGGGACCACGTTGAGCACCACGAAACGAGAAAAGGGCCGCAAGCGCCGCCCCGAGGAACGCCCCGCCCCGCTGCGGGAGGCGATTACCTACACCCTGCAAGATGCCGCCCGCATATCGGGATTGAGCATCCCCACGCTGCGGCGCCGGGCCGCTGCCGGCGAGCTGCGGTTGTTCCGCAGTGGCGGGCGCCGGCTGGCCGATGGCGCCTCGCTGCGCAGGATGTTGGGCGCCGAATAGAAACCGCCGGGCCAGCATGTGATTGCGAACCCGGCGGCGGTGGCGGAAGGCGTTGTTGCATCCGCTTTCTACACCGTCGCGCATCCCGGTTCCAGCACATCCGCGCCCGCTTCCTTTGAAAAGGAGCGTGCCATGGGCACAGAAGTATCATCCCGTCTGCGGTTGCCACATGGCGGCGCAGTGCGGCTCTATTACCTCCCGACCTCGGCGGATTGCCGCGGGTGCGTCATGCTGGCCGCCGATCCCGAGTGGGCGCGGTTCGACAGCCTGCGGCGGCCCGGCGGGTTGTCGGCACTGGTGACGCACGATCCCGGCGAAACATGGCCGGATCGCAAAGGGGAGGCGCTGGCAATGGCGGTGTTGGCGCGGGGCGGGGCCGTTGGCCTGGCCTTCGCGTCGGTTGCCGACGCGCTGGTGTGCAAGCGGCGGCTGGAAGGGGGGGCGTCGTGATGGCCGCCCCGAATGTCATTCCGGCCTGCCTGATGCCATATGCCGATGCACCGGCCTGGGTGTGCTGGGCCTACATGGGGAAGGAGCGGCGCAAGGTGCCGATGAGCCCGCACACGGGCAAGGCCGGTTCTTCGACCGATCCGCGCACTTGGGGCACGCTGGCGGAGGCGAGGAAGTTGGCCAATGCGCGGGCCTATCGCCATCCCTACGGCGGGATTGGCGTTGTTTCCGCCGCCGTGCCGTCGCTGTGCTTCCTCGACCTCGACCGCTGCATTGACGGGGAAGGCGTTTTCTCCCCGGCGGCCGTGCGGTTGCTTGAGATGTGCGGCGGCACGTATGCCGAGCGCACGCCGAGCGGTGCCGGGCTCCGCATCATCGGCAAAGTGGACACGGTGGCCGCTTCTATCTCCCGCAAGGGCACTACACCGGACGGGCTGGCGATTGAGATTTACCGCGGGGCCGCCCGGTATCTGACCGTGACCGGGCAGCGGCTGCCCGATCATCCCGACGCGCTGGCCGATATTTCCGGCGAGGTGGTGGACCTGTTGCGGGTGTTGCCGGGAGCAAACAACTCCGCGCCGGGATCAAACGGCGAAGAACGCGAAGATGCCGAACTGGTGCGATGCATTGTGTCGGGCGAAGGTTATCACGCCGAACTCTGCTCGATGGCGGCTCGCTGCATCGGGCGGGGCATGTCGGCAGCGGCAACGGTGGGGCTGCTCCGGTGGCTGATGCTGGCGCAGCCCGAGCCGGCCCGCGATGAACGGTGGCAGGACCGTTTCGAGAGTATCCCCGGCCTTGTGCGCTCCGCCGCCGACAAATTCGCAGCACCGCAGGAGCATCGGCGCAAACTGGCGCGGATGGCGGGGCAGCGGTTGCGCTGTGGCGATGACCCCGCCGAAGTGCTGGCCGCCGTGGTGGCCGAGGGGCGGGCGCTGGGTGTCCCCGAGGATGCGGCCGGCCGGGTGGTGGCATGGGTGGCCGCCCGCGAGGTAGAGCGGCGGGAGCGCCGCCATGGATGACGCGGGGGACGCTTTCGAGAAACTGCGCGCCAGCAATGCCGAGGGTGCGGGGCGCAACCCATTGCCACATGGCTTTCGGTTGACGGCGGAGGGGGTTTTCTTCGTTCCCGAAAAACCCGAAGACTCGCCGCTGCTAGTCTGCGGCCCGCTGCGGGTGGTTGCGGCGACACACGACGCCAGCGGGCGGGCGTGGGGTGCATTGCTGGAATGGACCGACCCGAACGGGCTGCGCCACGAATGGGCAATGCCACGGGCCATGTTGGCCGGCGATGGGCAGGAAGTGCGGGCGCATCTTCTTGATGGCGGGTTGTTCATGGCGCCGGGCCGCAAGGCGCGGGAGAAGCTGGCCGAGTATCTGACCCGCTGCGACCCGCGCGAGCGTGTGCATGTGGTGCCGCGCATCGGCTGGCATGATGTGCCCGGCGGGTGCGTATTCGTGTTGCCCGGCGAAACCATCGGGGACGCCGGAGACAGGCGGGTGACGCTGCAAACCGAGCGGCCGGAGGCAATGCCGCCGCTTGCGCAATTCGGCACGCTGGCCGACTGGCAACAGGGTGTGGCTGCCGTGGCGGTGGGAAACTCGCGCCTCGCCTTCGCACTGTCTGCCGCCGTGGCGGCGCCGCTGTTGGGGCTGGTGAATGCCGAGAGCGGCGGCTTTCATTTTCGCGGGCCTTCCAGCGTCGGCAAATCGACGGCGCTGCACGCGGCCGGGAGCGTATGGGGCGGCGGCGGGCTGCGCGGCTGGTGCCGAAGCTGGCGCAGCACCGACAACGCGCTAGAGGCGGTGGCGGCGGCGCATTGCGACCTTCTGCTGTGCCTTGATGAAATGGGCGAGGCGGGCGCCGAGACGGTGGCCGCCGCTGCCTACATGCTAGCGAACGGCGCCGGCAAAGGCCGGGCCGGGCGCGACGGCAGCGCGCGGCGGGCGGCTGAATGGCGGACCCTGTTCCTTTCGACCGGCGAGGAAGGCATTGCCGATCGGCTGGCCGAGGCGAGGGGCGGCCCTAAGCGGGTGCGGGCCGGGCAAGAGGTGCGGGTGTTGGATATCCCCGCCGATACCGGGCTGCACGGGTTGTTTGAGGCGCTGCATGGACATTCCAAGGCGGCGGCACTGGCCGATGCCATCAAGACTGCTGCGGGCCGTTTCTACGGCACGGCGGGGCATACGTGGCTGGAATACTTGGCGGCCGACCCCGAGCAGTTCGCAACCGCCGCGCGGGAGGTGCAAGCCGCTTTTGTGGCCGAGCATGTGCCAGAGGGTGCGGATGGGCAGGTGCGCCGGGCGGCGGGCCGCTTTGGCCTGGTGGCTGCGGCAGGCGAGTTGGCGATTGAGGCCGGCATTCTGCCTTGGCCGTCGGGCGAGGCGGAACGGGCGGCGGCGGCTTGCTTCCTCGCGTGGCGCGGCGCCCGGCAAGGCGGCAACGGCGCCGCCGAAGATGCCGCAGCGGTGGCGGCGGTGCGCCGGTTCATCGCAACCCATGGCGACGGGCGCTTTCAGATTGTGGGCGGCGACGATGCCGGCAACGCCCGGCCGGTATTCAGCCGCGCCGGGTGGAAGAAACACGACGGGGATGGATGGCTTTATCTGATCCAGCCGGACGTTTGGCGAAGCGAGGTGGTGGCTGGATTGGACCCTAGGGCGTCGGCGGCGGCTGTCCATCGTGCCGGCTACCTTGTGCGGCAGGATGCCGCGCGCTGGACGAAGTCGGAGCGTGTGGGAGCATCGGAGCCGGTGCGCTGCTACGCGGTGCGCGACGCCATTCTGTCGGGCGAGGTTGGGGAATGAATGCCTCGCGCCCGGACCTGTTGGCCGGCTGGCGTGCCGCCCGCGCTGCGCGGAGCGTTGCCACTGTTGCCAGTGCCGGCGAAGAGGTGGCAACACCCACAACCCCGCAGAGAACTGCCGATGTTGCCAGCGTGGCCACCGTTGCCAGTGGAAACACGCATGAATGCGATGGAACGGCGACGAAGCTGGCCGGGCCGCTGGTTTGGGCGCCGCATCCCGGTTCGATCCCGTCAAGCGCGGCGATCCTGGCTGCGATGGCGACCTGGCCGCCGGACCTGCGCGACGCATTCGAGGAACGGGCCGCGATCATGGAACACGACTGCGGCGCACGGCGGGAGGTGGCCGAGCGGGCCGCCTATGCCGATGTGTGGCCGGGGTGGCGCTGACATGGGCGTGACGAAGCCAATCCTGCTGGAAATCGTGGCGGTGAAGGTGCCCCCTGGCGAATTTCGGACCCCTCGCGTTGTGGTTGCGCTGCGCTGCGGCGTGGTGGTGGTGCGGGTGGTAGTGCGACGGCTTTCGGGATCGCGGCTTGATGTATCGGCACCGATGGCGGCGGATGGGGCTGCGGGCGTTGAAATGCCCGCCGACCTTTGGGCAGAGGTTGAATCCGCCGCGCTGGCGGCTGTGCATGCTGATGGTGCCGCCGCAGTGGCGCTGATGGCGGGGGGGCGGCGACCTGGCAGGTTGGGTAACGCCGCACGCCACAAACGGCACGAAATCGACGGAGAACCGTAGCGTGATGACGGAAGCAGAGGCGACGGAAGCCCGAAGGGTGCGGAACCGGGACCGAGCACGGGCCTATCGCGACAGGCGACGGCGCGGGGTGATTTGGGCTTGGATTGAGATCAGCCCGAATACGCTGGCCGGCTTGGAACGGCTGGCGCTGTTGCCCGTTGGAGATCGGAGCATAGAGGCGGTTTCGGAGGCGGTGGCACGTTTCGTTCATGCGGCGGCGCCTTTGGCGGCGGTGGGGGACGCGCTGTGGCCGGAGGCGCGCCGTTGAGCGGGCACAACCGCCCTGTGGGATGGGCTGCATTCCGGGCACTGCGGCAAAAGCCCGGACCCGCTCACGCACGACGCCATGGCAATTGGCGGCACGGAATGCGGAGCAGCGACGGGCAAGCGATCATGCGGGAGCTTCGCTTTGCCGATTGGCTGTTGCGGAAGCCGGGGCGGTTGATGTCGGTGCCTGACGGAATGCTGACTTCGTGGTTGCCGTCGCAGCCAATGGGATGGTGTGGCTATCGGGAAGCGCGTGTCTCGGGGGAGAACTGTCAGCCTTTTCTCAGAAATTTAAATTGAAGTCCCTCCAATTGCGGCCCCAGGCCGAACTCTATCATCTGTCATACATCTCGCCCCACCACTACCTACGGGCGAATATTGAACTACCCTCCCGCTCCTTATAATAAAAATATTGTTACAGGCCGAAAATCTCTGCATGCATGAAGTGAAGCTATTATATGAGTGCAATGCGATATTTCCAGCAAATACGGTCCCTCCCCCCGAGCATTCCGCAGCGCTGTGGCCATTGACGTAATTCCAAATTGCTGTTCCGTCTGATGCTGTCGTTCGTACGACAGGCATCGCGATGAACGCAGGGTGTGTTTCGAGAACTGCAACGGGCTGACCCACCCAGGAGTCTAGGTCAGACTGTCGCACATCGGCGCAACCAGCCAACAACCAAGTTGCTGATAGACAAGCGGTTGCACTAACCCACCACTTCGTCATTCTCCATCCCTCCCAATTCGAACGTCACTCAAATGCGCCATGTCATCATACGAAGGCAATCAAGAGGCGGTCGATGTCCTCTCACGCCACGCATGAAATTGCCGAACGCCATCACCTGAATGCTTCATCGCAGGTGGGTATCAAATGGCGTTTGTGGGGGAAATCGTGGGGGAGGGTTCGTTTAAAGTTATCAAGTATTTGAAAATGCTTGATAATTATGTAAGAAATGGTGCCCAGGAGTGGAATCGAACCACCGACACTGCAATTTTCAGTCGCATGCTCTACCAACTGAGCTACCTGGGCATACCGTCAAGTCGTTGGCGGGGGAGGGAATAGCCCGCCCGGCAGATGCAATCAACCCGTCATATCGTCGTCGGGTCCGTCTTTCTCGGCGGTTGGAATTCGATATGTCTCGCCGAACCAGCGGCCGAGATCGATCTCGGCGCAGCGCGGGCTGCAGAACGGGCGATCTCGTGGGGTCGCGGGCTTGTGGCAAATCGGGCATGGGCGCGGCGCGGCGGGCGGGCGCGGGTCAGCCATGCGTGGCTTCTTCGATGCGCCAGGCCGTCGCTGGCGGCGTGGCGGCCGTCCGCAGGGTCAAGGCGTGGCCGGCGCGGGCGGTGAAAGCCGGCAGGGCCACCGGGTCGGCCTGCAGCGCGGCGATCACAGCCGGGGTGGCGCAAAGCGCGAGGCGCACATGCGGCCGGCTGGCGGCCTGGCGGGCTGCGTGGCGCAGGGCCGCGAGCCCGGCGGCATGGGGGCCGGACAGCAACTCATGCAGCGGCGGGTGGACGCGCGGGCGCAGGATCTCGCCGAGGCCGAGGGCGGAGAAGCCGAGAAAGCGCGGTTCGAGCGGATCGTTGGCCAGGGCGTCGGCGAATGCCGGACCGAGTGCGGCACGGCGCTTGGCGCTGAGCCCTGCCAGGTCGACGACGATGGCACCGGACAGGTTGCGCAGCCGGACCTGGCGCGCCAGCGCGGGCAGGGCGGCGCGGTTGGCCTGGTCATGGGTGCGTGCCTTGCCGCCGCGGCCGGCGCTGGCAGCAGCGAGGTCCATGTCGATGGCGGTCAGGGCCGGGGTCGGGTGGATGGTCATGCGGGCGCCGCCGGGCAGGGCGGTATCGGACTCGGCCAATGCCTCCAGGATGGACTCCAGCGAATCGTCAAAGGCACATGCTACTCGAACCAGGCGTTCCCCGCTACCGGGCCGCAGCACGGCGAACAGTGCGGCGTCATCGATTTCGATCGGTGCCGCGGGATGCAATCCGGCAAGGCGCGCCACCGCCCCTGGGCCGCGGCGCAGCAGGGCAACCGGCCCGGGTTCGGCGGCGCATTTGGCGGTCAGGCGCGGGCCCTTGCCGCCCTGGGCGGCGCGGGTGACGCATACCGCCAGGATGGTGCCTTCCGGCGCGCCGCCGCTGGCGCTGTCGGGCAGGAAGCCGTCGCTGCCGTCATGCAGGCGGACAAAACTGCCCGCGAGTGCCGGCAGCCGGGCGGTGATCCGGCCGCGGTGCAGGTCGCCGACGCCATCCGGAGCGCCAGGGCGTTCGATCGCATAGTCGAGCGGGCCTTGCGCGTCACAGGCCACGGCGCGGATTTCGCCGGGGCTGGTGGCGACGCGGATGATCACGGGAGCGGGTATCCCAGGCCGCGCAGGAGTTGGGCGGTCTCGAACAATGGCAGGCCGACGACGTTGGAATGGCTGCCGGAGACGAAGCGGATATGGGCGGCGGCGGCGCCCTGGATGGCATAGCCGCCGGCCTTGCCGCGCCATTCGCCGCTGGCGAGGTAGGCCTCGATCTGCGGCGGGGTCAGGCGGGCGAAGCCGACGGTGCTGTCGACCAGGCGTTCGGCGCGGCGGCCGTCCGGCGCTTGCAGGACCACCGCCGTCAGCACGCTGTGCCGGCGGCCCGAGAGCAGGGTGAGGCAGGCGCGAGCCTCGGCTTCGGTCTCGGCCTTGGGCAGGATGCGGCGGCCGAGGGCGACCACGGTGTCTGCTGCCAGGATGAAGGCATCGGGGCGGGCGGCGGCATCGGCCTTGGCACGGGCCAAGCGCTGGACGAGCAGGCGAGGCGGCTCAGCCTTGCGCGGGGTCTCGTCGATATCGGTAGGGAGGACGGCATCCGGGGTGATGCCGATCTGCGCCAGCAATGCCAGCCGGCGCGGGCTGGCCGAGGCCAGGATGAGCGGCGGCAAGCTATTTGAACCGAAACGTGATCCGGCCCTTGCTGAGGTCGTACGGCGTCATCTCGACATTTACGCGGTCGCCGGCCAGCACGCGGATGCGGTTCTTGCGCATCTTGCCGCTGGTGTGGGCCAGGATGGAGTGCTCATTGTCGAGTTTCACGCGGAACATCGCGTTGGGGAGCAACTCCATCACGGTGCCGCTGAACTCGATCATGTCTTCTTTGGACATCAGGTCTCTTTTGCTGGCGTGAGGGTATGGGGGCGGCGGTTCGGGCGCACCATGATCAGCGCGCCCGTCAAGGTCAAGCAAAGCCTAGTTGAGGCGGAGTGCGATGCTGCGGGCGTGGGCTTGCAATCCCTCGGCCTCGGCGAGCGCGATGGCGGCGGGGCCGATGCGGGACAGGCCGGCGGGGGTGGCGGCGATCCAGGTGGTGCGCTTGAGGAAGTCGAACACCGAGAGCCCGGAGGCGAAACGGGCGGTGCGGCCGGTTGGCAGGACGTGGTTTGGGCCGGCGACATAATCGCCGACCGCCTCGGGGGTGAAGGCGCCGAGGAAGGCGGCACCGGCGTGGCGGATGCGGGCGAATTTTTCCGCGGGATCGGCGGTCATGATTTGCAGGTGCTCGGGGGCGAGGCGGTCGACCAGGGCGCAGCCTTCGACCCAGTCGCGCACCAGGATCACCGCGCCGTAGTCCTTCCAGGAGGCCCCCGCGATGGCGGCGCGGGGCAGGGTCGGGATCTCGGCGGCGACAGCGGCGGCAACCGCGTTGGCCATTCGGTGGCTGGTGGTAATCAAGATAGATTGACTGTCTTCGCCGTGCTCGGCCTGGGCCAGCAGGTCGACGGCGATGCGGCGCGGGTCGTTGGCGTCATCGGCCAGGACCACGACTTCGGACGGGCCGGCGATGCTGTCGATGCCGACACGGCCGAAAACCTGCCGCTTGGCCTCGGCGACATAGGCGTTGCCGGGGCCGACGATGCGGTCGACCGGGGCGATGGTGGCGGTGCCCCAGGCCAGCGCGGCCACGGCCTGGGCGCCGCCGACACGGTAGATTTCGGACACGCCGGCGCGGCGGGCGGCGGCCAGGACCAGCGGGTTCAGCACGTTGTCGGGGGTCGGCACGCACATGGCGATGCGGGCGACGCCGGCGGCGCGGGCGGGGATGGCGTTCATCAGCACCGAGGAGGGATAGGCCGCCTTGCCGCCGGGGACGTAGATGCCGACGGCGTCCAGTGCATTCCAGCGCATGCCCAGGGTCAGGCCATCGGGGTCGTCCAGCTTGAGGTCCGACGGAAGCTGGGCGCGGTGGAAGCGGTCGATGCGTGTGGCGGCGACTTCGAGGGCGTCCAGCAGCGCCGGGGAGACGGTGGCGATGGCGGCGTCGATCTCGGCTTCGGTGATGCGGATGCGGCCGGGGGTGAGGGGGAAGCGGTCGAAGCGGGTGGTGAGGTCGCACAGGGCTTCGTCGCCGCGCGCGCGGATGTCGGCGATGATGGCGGCCACGACGTCGCCGACATTCGAAGTCGTCTCGCGCGCCTGGTTCAGCAGGGCGGCGAAATCGGCTTCGAAGCTGGTGGCGGCGGTGTCGAGCCGCCTCATGCCAGGGTGGCCAGGGCGCTTCGGAAGCGGGCGATCATCGCGCCGATCGCCTCCGGCCGTGTCTTCAGCGCGGTGCGGTTGACGATCAGGCGGCTGGTCACCTTCGCAATCACCTCGGTTTCCACCAGGCCATTGGCCTTCAGCGTCGAGCCGGTGGCGACCAGGTCGACGATGACGCGGGTCAGGCCGAGGGCGGGGGCCAGTTCCATCGCCCCGTTCAGGTGCACGATATCAGCGTTTATGCCGCGGCTGGCGTAATGGCGGCGGGCGATGTTGGGGTATTTGGTGGCGACCCGGATGCGCGACCAGGTGCTGGGATCGTCGCTACCGGCGGTGGCGGCCGGTTCGGCGACCGAGACGCGGCAGGCGCCGATGCCGAGGTCGAGCGGGGCGTAGATCTCGGGATAGTCGAATTCCATCAGCACATCGGCGCCGCAGATGCCGATCTGGGCGGCGCCGAACGCCACGAAGGTCGCGACATCGAAGCTGCGCACGCGCACCACATCGAGGCCGGGGTCGTCGGTGGCGAATCGCAGGGCCCGCGAGTCCTCGTTGGTGTAGTCGGGATTCGGATGAATGCCGGCGGCGTGCAGCAGCGGGGCGCATTCTGCGAGGATGCGGCCCTTGGGCAAGGCAAGGATCAATGGCCCGGTAGCATCGGGCTCCAGGGCTTCGGCGCGGAAGGCGGCGGTCATTGGTGGCTCCATGCGGTGGGGGTTGCATAGCCGGGCATGGCGGGCGCGGGAACGGGGGGGAGCGGGGTGCTGGGATGCGCTTGGGGGAGGAAGGGAAGGCTGGGCTCCGCCCAGACCTGCCAGGGGCCGAGCCCCTGGACCTCATTAAAATTGAGGCGTGAGTCGGCGTCCCCTGGTTAGGGGTGCTTTCAGCATGGGACGGGATGGGCGCCGGGTGGCGCGCGGGCGGACAGGGTGCGGGCGGGCAGGGCACGGGGGCGCAGGCGCGCGGGGCGCGCGGCGGGGCGCATGCCGCGGTTGCGGATGCCGGGGAGAATCCAGTCGGGGAATCGGCCGGACTCGATCCAGAAGGCGTGGGGCGCGCGGCCGATGGTGGGCAGGGTGATGGCGTGGTTCGCGTGGTCGTCTGCGTGTTCGGGGAGGAAATCCCAGGCCGCATCGGTCCGGCCGAACAGGCGGACGAGCAAAGCGAGGATCAGGGCCGTCAGCCCGGCGCCAAGACGCAATTCCGCAGCCACCGCAAGGGCGGTGCGGCGGCTTGCGTCGGTGGTGGTGGACAAAGACGGCATTTCGGGATAATATACCGATGTAGACGCCGAATGGAAGAAAAATTTTTCTTAAAGTGCAAAAAATCCGCCATGACTGGAAGCGGTCATTGCCGCGGCTGGCATCCGGTGCTGGACCGGCGGCAGTCGCATGCCGGAGACAGGCACGCCCGCCTCAAGGATGCGCCGAGCCCATGAATCGGGATCAAAGGGCCTGCGGCCCTTTGCCGGCGGAGCCTTGCTTGGTGCCTGAGCCCTCACCCGATTGCCCTGGCGTTGGCTGGGCGAACTTGTCGGGCTTCGGCGCGGTGGCTATTTTTGGCGCTGGCGCTCGGAACGTCGACGCATCGGAGGGACGGACATGCCGCAACTCGTTGAACGACGCGGCATTCGCATCGGGTTCATCGCGGCCTTCGCGGTCCTGCTGGCAGCGCTGGTGGAACTCTGCTCGTTCGGCGCCGGGCGCGTCCTGCAAAGCCGGTTCAAGATGTATTCGGCACCGGTCATGCAGCCGGCGGCGGCGGTCAAGACCTATGGCGAGTACCTGGCGTTGCGTGACCAGCGACTGGGCTGGCCGTCGACGGCAGCGGACACGACCGGCGCCTATGACGCGGCGGGTGCCCGGCCCAGCCCGGCCTTTCCTGATCCGCGCGCCTCGGCCGACCGGATTGCGGTGTTCGGCGATTCCTACGCGGCGGGCTCGGAAGTCGATGATACCGCGGCGTGGGGCAACCAGCTGGCGCTGCGCGCGGGCGCGCGGGTCGGCAATTTCGGCGTGCCGGGCTACGGCACCGACCAGGCCTATATGCGCTATCTGGCCCGGACGGCGGACCCTGCGCCGGTGGTCATCCTGACGCACCTGTCCGAGGGCATCGTGCGCAACCTGACGCGCAATTGGGACCTGATTACCCATGCCAGCCACTATGCGATGAAGCCGCGCTTTGTGCTCGATGATCGCGGCGGCTTGGTGGAGGTGCCGCTGATGGCGGTGAGCGAGAGCGAATACCGCCGCTCGGTGGGGCTCGACGCGCCGTTCCTGCCGATTCCCGACGAGAATTTCCAGCCCGGCGGGGCGGCCGGCGTGACTGACCTGGCGTTCCCGTATTCCATCGCGGTGCTGCGTAACATGGCGGGCTACCAGATGCGTTCGCTGTTCGCGCGCCGGCCGGATTTTGCCACGTTCTACCAGCGCGGCCATGCGCTGCGCGGGCTCGAAATCAGCACGGCGATAGTGCAAGCGTTCCAGCAAACCGCACGCGCGCGCGGGCAGACGCTGCTGGTCGTGCTGTTCGCGACGCGGCACGACCTTGGTCATCACCGCAAGACCGGGAAATTCCCGTACGAAAACCTCGTCGACGACCTCAACCGGCTGCGGATCGATCACCTGGATTTCGGGCCGATCTTGGCCAGGCATGTTGGGGACGGGCATATCCCGGGCTTCTTCATGCCGCTGGGGCACTACAATGCGGCCGTCAACACGCTGCTGGCGGAATCCGTGTTTGCGAGCTTGCAGGCCCGCGGTGCGCTGAGCCGCTAGAGGGCGTGCACGCGTTCGATGTCCGCCCCGCAGGCGGCGAGCTTCTGTTCGACGGCTTCGTAGCCGCGGTCCAGGTGGTAGACGCGGTTGACCACCGTCTCGCCGCGGGCGGCGAGGCCGGCGACGATGAGGCCGAAGCTGGCGCGCAGGTCGCTGGCCATCACCGGGGCGCCGGAGAGGGTGGGGGTGCCGCGGATGATGGCCGAGGCGCCGTGGACCTTGATGTTGGCGCCCATGCGGCGCAGCTCGGCGGCGTGGCCGAAGCGGTCCTCGAAGATGTTCTCGGTGATCATGCTCGCACCTTCGGCAACGCACATCAGGGCCATCAGCTGGGCCTGCATGTCGGTGGGGAAGCCGGGATAGGGTTCGGTTATGAAATCAATGCCATGCAGGCCGTTCAGCCGGCGAACGGCCAGCCCCCCCTCCTCCTCGGTGATCTCGACGCCCGCTTCGGCCAGCGTGCGTACGACGGCGCCGAGATCGTCGAGCCGGGCGCCCTTGAGGTGGACCGAGCCGCCGGTGATCGCGGCCGCACAGGCATAGGAGCCGGTCTCGATCCGGTCGGGGATGATTGCATGGGTGGCGCCGTGCAGGCTGGCGACGCCCTCGATGACCAGGCGGTCGCTGCCGATGCCCTCGATGCGGGCACCCATGGCGGCCAGGCATTCGGCCAGGTTGGTGATCTCAGGCTCGCGCGCGGCGTTGGCCAGGACGGTCTGGCCGTTCGCCAGGGTGGCCGCCATCAACAGGTTTTCGGTGGCGCCGACGCTGGGGAAGGGCAGGACGATGGTCGCCCCGCGCAGCCCTTGCGGTGCGCTGGCCAGCACGTAGCCGGCATCCAGGCTGATCTCGGCGCCGAGCTGTTCCAGGCCCTTGAGGTGCAGATCCACTGGCCGGGCGCCGATCTGGCAGCCGCCGGGCAGCGACACCCGGGCCTCGCCGGTGCGCGCCAGGATCGGGCCGAGCACCAGGAAAGAGGCGCGCATCTTGCGCACGATATCGTATGGCGCCTCGATATTGCGGATTTCACCGCCGATCGACAGCACGCGACCGTCATCTTCCTGCGGCTCGACGGCCACGCCATGGTTGCGCAGCAATTGCGCCATGGTCTGGATGTCGGCCAGCAGCGGCACATTGGTCAGCACCAGGCGCTCGGCAGTCAGCAGGCCGGCGGCCATCAAGGGAAGGGCGGCGTTTTTCGCGCCGCCAATCGTGATGTTGCCGGAGAGCGGCCGGCCGCCGCGGATGACTATCTTGTCCATGTCGACTTAGTACACCACTTTAACCGAGCCGGGGAAGTGCCACGCCGCGTTGACCCATATATTTTCCTGCCTTGTCCCGGTAGCTGGTCTCGCAGGGCTCGTTGCCGCGCAGGAAGAGGAACTGGCAGATGCCCTCGAAGGCATAGATCTTGGCGGGCAGGGGGGTGGTGTTGCTGATTTCGATGGTGACCTGGCCCTCCCATTCCGGTTCCAGCGGGGTGACGTTCACGATGATGCCGCAGCGGGCGTAGGTGGACTTGCCCAGGCAGATCACGAGAACGTCGCGCGGGATGCGGAAATACTCTACCGTGTGGGCGAGCACGAAGCTGTTCGGCGGGATCACGCAGACCGGGCCAGTGCGATCGACAAAAGAATTTGGATTGAACTGTTTCGGATCGACGATTGCCGAGTCCACGTTGGTGAAGACCTTGAAGGCGTCGGCGACGCGCGCGTCGTAGCCGTAGCTGGAGAGGCCGTAGCTGATGACTCCCTCGCGCTTCTGCGTCTCGACGAAAGGTTCGATCATGCCTTGTTCCTGCGCCATTTGGCGGATCCAGATGTCGGACATCACGGCCATGGCGGGCCTCCAATACGGGCATGCGGAGCGGGGGGTGGGTCGCGCGCTGGGAGGGGGGTCTAGCCGGTCCGCCACCGGGCGGCAAATGGGGCGGCAAATGGGGCGGCAAATGGGGTTGGGGGAGGTCTGGGCATGAGTGGCATGGCGTTGGCGAAGCCGGAGCGCGACCAGCGGCTGGATGTGGTCAAGGGGATCCTGCAGCTCACCATCTTTGCCAAGCATATCGGCTTCTCGTTCATCGGCGGCTGGGTGATCCACAGCAACTGGGGGTTTTCCGACAGTTCCGAGCTGTTCGTGCTGTTGTCCGGGTTCACGCTGGGCAGCGTCTACACCCTCAAGCAGCGGCGCGACGGCTGGTGGATGGCGACCCGGGACATGCTGGGGCGGGCCTTGCGGCTGTACCGGACGCACCTGCTGGTGTTTGCGCTGTTCGGGCTGATGATCGCCATCGCCTGCATCTGGATGCTGGTTCCGGGGGAGAGCGAGCGGCTGGGATGGGGCCGCGTGCTTGCCACGCCGCTGGAGGTGTTGCCGGGCATCCTGCTGATGCTGCACCAGCCGGCGTTCATGGGCATCCTGCCGACGTTCATTTGGGGGATGCTGCTGCTGCCGGGGTTCGCCTTGCTGTGGAGCCGGGTTGGCGATTGGGCGATCCTGGCGCCGGTTGGGCTCTATGTCCTGGTGCAGGTGAGCGGGGTTGCGGTGCCGGGGGTGGAGTATGATCCGCTGGCTTGGCAGGTGCTGTTCCTGGGCGGTGCGTGGCTGGGGCGGCGGGCGCTGTTGCGCGGGCGGGCTCTGGCGCTGCCGGTGCGGTGGGCTCGGGTCTTGACGGCGGGCGCGGTGGCGCTGTTGCTCGGGGCGTTGGCGGTGCGGGTGGCGCTGTTGGGCGCGCTGCCGGAATACGCGCTCTGGGCGGCGCCGTTTGCCCAGCCGGGGTGGATCACCGAGAAGGCGGATTTGCCGGTGAGCGCGCTGCTGCATGCGCTGGCGCTGGCGTGGCTGGTGTCGCGCTTCGTGCCGCGGACGGCGGGGTGGATGCATGCGCGCGGGGTTTCGTGGCTGGCGGTGATCGGGCGGCACAGCCTGGAGGTGTTCTGCCTCGGGCTGTTCGTGTCCTGGGGGGCGACGCAGGCGCTGCGGCTGGCGCCGGCGAGTTGGGCGGTGGATATCGGGGTGACCGTCGGCGGGGCGCTTGTACTCGGGCTATGGGCGCGGTGGCTCGATGAGCGCGGCGTGCGGCGCGTTACCATCGCACGGAATGCGGCGCCAGCCGGGCCTTGACCGGGACCCCTGGCCGGCGTTCAGCCGGGCGGGGATGGCCAGCCCGGAGCGGCGGGCACCAGGCTGCGGGTACCGCCGTTGGTCCAGGCTGCGTGCTGCACGCTGGCATCGTGGGCAGCCGCGGTGCTGAGGAGGCGGTCGCGCGGGCGGATCAGCAGGCGTGACAGATCCAACCGGTCGGCGTCCCAGCAGCAGCCAATGGTGGGGTCGTCGCTGACCTCGCCGCGCGTGTGGCGCGAACAGGCATCGGCCAACAGCGCCAAGCGGACAGAGTCGAGCGGGAGCAGCGCGGCTGCGGCGAGGTCGTGGACGAGGGCGGCGGCGCGGTCGCCGTGGTCGGGATCCTCGTTGTCGTCGTGGCGGCGGCTGTCGTGCAGCAGCGCGAACAGCTCAATCACCGCGGGATCGGCACCGTTCGTGCGCGCGGCCAGGGCGAGGCCGTTGGCGCGGACACGGCGCCAGTGGCCAGGGCCATGGATGCCGGCGAGGTCGAGCCGGTAGCCGTCCATCACCCGATCCAGCAGCCGCCGGGGAAGCACGGCGAGATCGGATGGTGCCTCCGCCATGCGCGCCGCGGCGCTCAGGCGGCGATCTTCACCTTCATCGTGCCGTAGCCCTTGATGAAGGTGGAGAAGATCCGGCTCGGCTCCTCCAGCACCTCGATCTCGAAGCCGCGCTTCAGGATCTCTTCCCAGACGATCTTGAGCTGCATTTCCGCCAACCGGTTGCCGACGCAGCGATGGATGCCGAAGCCGAAGCTCAGATGCTGGCGCGGGCGCTTGCGGTCGATGATCAGGTCCATCGGGCGCTCGATCATCTCCTCGTCGCGGTTGCCCGAGACGTACCACATGACCACCTTGTCGCCCTTTTTGATCTGCTGGCCGCCCAGCTCGGCATCGGCTAGCGCGGTGCGGCGCATATGGGACAGCGGGGTCTGCCAGCGGATGATCTCCGGCACCGCGCTGTCCAGCAGGGCGGGGTTGGCCTTCAGCTTGGCCCATTCGGCGGGGAACTTGCTGAAGGCATAGACGCCGCCGGTCAGCGAATTGCGCGTGGTGTCGTTGCCGCCGACGATCAGCAGGATGATGTTGCCGAGGAACTCCTGCGGCGACATCTCGCGGGTGGCCGGCGAGGACTGGAGCATCGAGATCAGGTCGTTGCCGCCGCCGGTCTTGAGGCGCTCGTTCCACAGGTTCATGAAATAGCCGAGGCACTCGCGCAGCTCCGCTTGCCGCTGTTCCTCGGTCTCGACAATGCCGCCGCCGGGCACCGCGGTGGCGACGTCGGACCAGCGGGTGAGCTTGCGGCGCTCCTCGAACGGGAAGTCGAACAGGGTGGCCAGCATCTGGGTGGTCAGCTCGATCGAGACGCGGTCGACGAAATCGAACGCCTCGCCGCGCGGCAGGGCATCCAGGATCATGACGGCGCGTTCGCGGATCAGGCCTTCGAGGTTGGCCAGGTTACTCGGCGCGACGATCGGGCTGACCGCCAGGCGCTGCGCATCATGGCGCGGCGGGTCCATGGCGATGAACATCGGCAGCGGGAAGTCGGCACTCTGGTCGCGGATGGCGATGCCGCCGAGGGTGGAGAGCGACGAATACACCTGGTGGTTGGTGTCCACCGCCATGATGTCCTTGTACTTGGTCACCGACCAGTACGGGCCGAACTCGCTTTCGGCGGTGAAGTGCACTGGGGCTTCGCGGCGCAGGCGCTCGAAATAGGCCCAGTGGCGGTCGGCCTGGAACAGCGCGGCTTGGGCCGGGTTCAGCTGGTCGAGCGGAATCGAGTACGGGTCGGCCGTGGCGGGGTCGAAGATGGCATCGTTCATGGCCGCGTCTCCCGGGTGTTCTTGGGCGGTCGTCTTATGCGCGAGATATAGCGGAATGGCGGGCCGTGGTCATGCTTTGTCTGATCCCTTGCCGCGGCCGGGGCGGCGTCGCACTCTCGCGGCCAGAGGGGAACGCCATGCTCACCAGGGATTTCGAGGTTTTCGATCCGCGCTTCGCCAAACTCGTCTTCGGCAATGTACATGTCGACAAGCTCTATACCGGCTGCCGCTGGGCGGAGGGACCCGCATGGTTCCCCGCCCACCGGTATCTCGTCTGGTCGGACATCCCCAACAACCGGATGCTGCGCTGGGACGAAACCGACGGCTCGGTCAGCGTCTTCCGCGAGCCGGCCGACAATTCCAACGGCAACACCGTCGACCGCCAGGGCCGGCTGGTCACCTGTCACCACCGCAGCCGCATGGTTGTGCGCACCGAGCATGACGGCAGCCGCACGGTGCTGGCGGATGCGTTCAAGGGCCGGCGGTTGAACTCGCCCAACGACATCGTCGAGAAATCCGATGGCAGCCTGTGGTTCACCGATCCCAGCTACGGCATCGATTCCGACTACGAAGGCGACGCAGCACCCAGCGAGATCGGCGCCTGCCACGTCTATCGCATCGCCCCCAGCATCGGCGTGATCACCGGTGCGATCACCGCCGTGGCCACCGATTTCGCCAAGCCGAACGGACTGGCGTTCTCGCCCGACGAATCCCTGCTCTACATCGCCGACACCGGCTTTTCCCACGGCGAGCAGTTCCCGCGCCACATCCGCCGCTTCCGCGTGCATGGCGACACGATCTCGGGCGGCGAGGTCTTTGCCAGCTGCGATGCCGGTATGTTCGACGGCTTGCGGGTGGATCGCGGCGGCAATGTCTGGACTTCGGCCGGCGACGGCGTGCGCTGCTACGCGCCCGACGGCACGCTGATCGGGCTGGTGCGGATTGCCGAGGTGGTGGCGAATTGCTGCTTCGGCGGCAGCAAGCGCAACCGCCTGTTCATCTGCGGGACCACCTCGCTGTACGCGGTTTACCTGAACACCGCCGGCTGTTGAGCGCCGGCCCGGATACCCCTCAAGCGCGGCGGGTGCCGGTTCCCCATTCCATCGTCGCTCCTTGTAAAGTTCGGCCCTGCGTCACCACAGCGCCGATGCGGCTTGCCGCCGTCACTGGGGGTGCGGCGTCCTGGCCGGCGGTGGCGAGGCGGCCGGCCTGGCTGGCGATCCCGCCGATCGCGCTGCGCACCCGTTCGGAATCGGCCTGCATGGTGCCGGCCAGGGTTGCGGCTTCGTCGCCCAAGATGCGCAGGCTGCGATAGATTTCGAGCGCTGTGGCGCTGGCCGGACGGGCATTGGCCTGCAGGTTCGCCGCCCGCGCACCCAGCTCGACCGCCTTGGCGCCGAGCCCCGCGACGTCGTCCGCCATGGCGCGGCTTTCGGCCATGTGCCGCGGCAGTTGTTCCAGCGAGGCGACAACCGGGCGGAGTGTGGCGCGTAACGCTGTGAGATCGGACGGGCCGCTGCCGGCGGCGAATTCGCGCAGGGCGGCCGCGTGGCCGGCCATGGTGGCGCCGACTTCGCGCGTGGCTGCCGCCGAACGGGCGGCACGGCCGGATAATTCGGCGGCTTCGGCGATAAAGCCCTGGAACGACTCGGCGAGCGCGCGCGCGCCCGCGGGGTCGGGGATGCGCGCCGCACTCTGTTGCCAGGCGGCCGCAGCCAGTTCTTCGGCGCGCGCGGCCAGCTCGGCCACCTCGATCGCGGCGTTGGCATGCGGCAGGACGTGATCGGCCAACAGCTTCAACCCTTGGGCCAGCCCGGTGGCCAGGGCGCGGCGCGCAGCGTTGTCGGCCGCCGGCTGCAAGGGTGCCTGGCCTGGTGGGGTGCCGGTCGAAGCCGGGCCGGTCCAGGCCGGGCGGGTCAACGCTGGGGTGGCTGAAACCGAAGCGGGCGGGATCATTTCAACGCATTTTCCGTGTCCGAGCGATCGGTACTGCGGCAGGCGTCAAGGAATCACTAACCCTCGGTGGCGGAGATGGGCGCGGTCACGGGATCAGTGGGTGCCGAAGGCTCGCGTGATCGTGCCTGTGCCTTGCGCCGCAACAGATTGGCGCGCAGGGCGGCGGCTTCGCGTGCTTCGCGCGCGCGCTTGTCCGCCAGCGCGCGCTCCTTCAGCGTAGGGTGGGACGCCGGCGGCTGTTCCATCGCCCACCATTTGGCCAGCCCGCCGTCAGGCGTCAAGGCATCGTGCCGGGCGGCTGTGCAAAACGGGGACTTGCACCGCGCGGGACGGGCGGCTAATCACCCGCCTCACAATGCGGGAGTGCCCGTCTTGTCCGGCGCTGCACTAGCTCAGTGGTAGAGCACTCCCTTGGTAAGGGAGAGGTCGACAGTTCAATCCTGTCGTGCAGCACCATTCTTTGGGGTTGCCCCGTTTCGGTAGACGGTTTGTCGGCTTGCGGGCTAGGCGTCGGTCACGGTGGATTGCATGTCTGCTTCGTAGGCCATTGGCGAACGATATCCCAGCGCCGAATGGAGCCGCACTGGATTGTACCAGCCTTCGATGTA